>NZ_JBHXRD010000009.1:212930-244876 GCF_042717325.1 Streptomyces sp. NPDC058637
CTCTGGGCGTACGGAGGTGCGTACGGGGCATGGGGCGTCGGGTCACGGGAAGTGGGGCCGCCCCCGGGGGGGGGGCGGGGCCCCCCCCCACGGCACTCCCAGCTCAGGAATCCTCGATGAGACGCCTTCGCCGACGTGCCACCGGTTCCCGTGCGCCGATCGCACTGGCGGTCCCCGCCCTGCTGGCCGTCGCCTTCCTGCTGCTGCCTCTGGCCGGGATCCTCTCCCGCACCTCATGGGGCGATCTGGGCACTCATCTGACCACTCCCGAGACGACCCGGGCGTTGACGCTGTCCCTGGTCGTGTCCGCCTGGGCGCTGGGCCTCTCGGTCGTACTCGGCGTGCCCCTGGCCTGGCTGCTGGCCCGTGTCGACTTCCCCGGCAAGGCCTTCGTCCGCTCCCTGGTGCTCCTGCCGATGGTGCTGCCGCCCACCGTCGGCGGTGTCGCACTCCTCCTGGCCTTCGGCAGGCGTGGCCTCCTGGGGCCCTGGCTGGAGGAAACGTTCGGCATCACCCTGCCGTTCCACACGTCCGGTGCGGTCCTCGCCGCGACGTTCGTCGCGATGCCGTTCCTGGTCATCAGCCTCGAAGGGGCGCTGGGCGGACTGCACCCCCGTCACGAGGAGACCGCGGCCTCCCTGGGGGCTTCACCGGTGCGGGTGTTCTTCACCGTCACCCTGCCCATGGTCGCCCCCGGACTCGCCGCGGGCGCCGCCCTGACCTGGGCACGGGCCCTGGGTGAGTTCGGTGCGACCATCACCTTCGCCGGGAACCTCCCGGGCACCACGCAGACGCTGCCTCTCCAGGTCTATCTGCTGCTCCAGGACGACCCGGAGGCCGCCACCTCGGTCTCCCTGTTCCTGCTCGCCATCGCCATGGCCGTACTCGTCTCCCTGCGCGGGCGGTGGACCGGCACCCCGAACTCCCCCGAACGTCCCCGGGCTTCGGTGGGAGATTCCGGGCCCGCCGCGGAGAAAGACACCCCGGAGGCGACGGACACCCCCGAAGGGTCCGGGGGCAGTTGGCCGCTCCACGCCGCGGTCACCGGCTTCAACCACCTCACCCTCGACGCGGATGCCGGGACGACGATCGCCGTCGTCGGCCCCAACGGCGCGGGCAAGACGACACTGCTGCGCGCGCTCCTCGGCCTCACCCCGCGCGCCCACGCCGAGCTCCGCCTGGGCGACACCGACGTCACCGCACTCCCCCCGCACCGCAGAGGCGTGGCCTGGGTCCCGCAGGACGGCGCCCTCTTCCCTCACATGAACGCGCTGGCCAACACGGCGTACGGCCTTCGCGCACATGGTGTGCCGCGCGCCGAGGCCCGGCGCGGCGCACAGCGGTGGCTGGACCGACTGGGCGTGGGGCATCTCGCGCACCGCAGGCCGGCCGAGATCTCCGGCGGCCAGGCGCAGCGCGTCGCGCTCGCCCGCGCCCTGGCCGCCCGGCCCCGGTTGCTCCTGCTCGACGAACCGCTCGCCGCCCTCGACCAGACCACCCGCGCCCACGTCCGGCACACCCTTCGGCGCCATCTCGACGGTTTCGGGGGCGTGTGCCTGATCGTCACGCACGACCCGGTCGAAGCCGTCGCGCTCGCCGACCGGGTCCTGGTCCTCGACGAGGGCCGGGCCCTGCAGGACGCCCCGCCCACCGAGGTCACCCGCCACCCCCGCTCCCCCTGGGTCGCCCGCATGCTCGGCCGCAACGCCTGGCCCGGCATCGCGACGGCCGATGGCGTCCAGCTCGTCGGCGGCGGCGTCCTCGTCGCCGCGGACCCGCTCCCGCCCGGTACGAACACGCTCGCGGTCATCGCCCCCGAAGCCGTCGCCGTACACCGGGACAGGCCCACCGGCAGCCCGCGCAACGTCTGGCCCGGCACCGTACGGGAGATCACCACCAGCGGGAGCCGCCTCCGCGTCCTGACCACGTCGGACCACACGCCGGACCTGGTCGCCGAGATCACGCCGCAGGCCGTCGCCGAACTCGGGATCGCCGAGGGAACACCCGTCTGGACCTCCGTCAAGGCGACGGAGGTAACGGTCGTCGCCCTCTGAACGCACCCTGGTCCAGGGTGACTCGGGTTCGGGGCGGACCGGTGAGCTGTGTGATGATGCACGCTGGCCGGACGGGCTCCGGGAGGGACCGGGCGGGTGGGAAACGGCGGGGAGAACGGCGTGGGCAAGGGCGGGGAATCCATACCGGACGAGGAATGGGAGCGCTTCCTGCGGGATGCGGAGGCCGGGAGCCCGGGCGCGCCCGAGGAGCCGTCGGCACGGGCCCGGATGGTGACGCAGCGGCTCCGGGAGGAGCCCGGCCCGCCGGAGGGATGGCGGGCCCACCGGCCGGCCCGCCCGCGAAGGAGGAAGGGCTGGTACGCGGCCGGTCTGCTGGCGGTGATCTGCCTGCTGGTCGTGGTGCTGATCCCGGGGCGGGTGGCCGGGTGGTTCGGAGTCGGGGACGGGGGTTCGCCCCTAGCCGCGGAGTCGGAACGTCCGGATGAGCCTCCGGTGCGGGAGATGTCGGTCCGGCCACCGACGCCGGAGGAGCCGTTCAGGGGGTCGCCCGCGGCGCGGTGGGGCGACGGGACGTCAGCGCTCCCGCTGCCCGCCGCCCGGGCCACGGGCTGGATGAGCAAGGAGCAGGTCGCGCAGGCACTCGACCGGACCCGGGACTTCCTCGCCGCGTCGAGTCTGGACCCCGGTGTGCTGCGGGGGGAGCGGCCGGTGAAGGCGATCGCGCTGATCAATCCGCATCAGCGGGACGTCCAGGACTACCTGGCCGCCGCGTTCCGCACGCCGAGCCGGGAGAACGATCCTCTGCTGCTGTTCAGCCGTTTCGCCGAGGACGATGTGCGGCTGGTCGGCGACGTGGTCAGGACCCGTGGGCGGATCACGTACCGGGAGGGTGAGCGCGGTGCGGTCGAGGTGACCACCGATGTCACGTACGTCTATCCGGTCGTACGCGCCGCCTCGGGCAGCGACGAGGTCGCCCGCACCATCGTGCGCCGTGAGGTCGTGATGAGCTGGGACGACCCGGAGAAGATCGTCATCGAGCCGGGGACGTTCTCCCTGGTCTCCTACAAGGCGGACACCACCAACGGCGGTTGCAACAACCACACCGGCTATCTCACCCCCGAGTTCACCGCCGAACGCGCGGTCAAGGGCTCGGGGGACGGGCCCGAGGTCGACCCGTACGACCGCAGCACCTCGCTGGACGCACGCGTCGGCGAGAGCGGCGACGCGGAATGCGGAAGAGCCACGCGCTCGTGAACGGCCGTGGGAGCGGCCCGTCGGCCCCGCACCGCGCCTCCCCCGTACGTCAGGGAAGGCGCGGTGCTGCCGGTGGACGGGGACGGCCCGCTGAAGGCACGCGCGTGAGGTCAGGGGCCGTCGACCCGGACACGATCCACTTCCGGAAGATCTCCCCCGCACCTGAACACGGGGCCGCATCGGCCCGTATCCATGTTCGACGTCATGTAATCCGATGAAGGGAACGCCGGAATGAGCGCATCGCAGGAGCGTCAGGTCCGCTTCGGGCGCCGCACCGTGGTCACAGCGGTCGGTGCGGTGGGAGTGGCGGCCGCTCTCACCGCGTGCGGCGGCTCGAAGGACTCGGAGGGTGCGGATACGGTCCGGCCGGCCGGGGAGGGCGACGGCGCGAACGGCGGCGGAGAGGTCCTCGCGAAGACCACCGACATCCCCGAGGGCGGTGGTGTGGTCTTCGCCGACCAGGGTGTCGTGGTGACGCAGCCGAAGGCCGGTGAGTTCAAGGCGTTCTCCTCGAAGTGCACCCACCAGGGCTGCGCGGTGAAGGGCATCGCCGACGGCGTCATCAGCTGCCCCTGCCACGGCAGCACGTTCGACGCGGCGACCGGCGCGGTGACGGCCGGCCCGGCGACGCAGCCGCTGCCCGAGAAGCCGATCCAGGTGCAGGGCGACTCGATCACGCTCGCCTGAGCGGACCCCGGAGCCCCGGGCTCCGCCGCGTCCGCGTCGGCACCACGGCGTCAACAGCTCGGCGGGGCCCATGGCGTGATCACGTACGGGCCCTCGTGCTTCCGAGGAGTCGCACACGGCCCCTCGTCAGGGCGCTCCGGTCCGTCCGGCACGGCACGGCACGTCGCTCAGGCTGTACTCCCTGAACCGGAGCCTGCGCCGATAGCAACTCCGGCAGAGGACCCGAGGATCGCGGTGGTGGTCGACGACAGCACGGAGTACGGAGCTGCGCGGCGTGGCGGAGCCCGTCGGAAGGGTCTCACGCAGGTGCGCGGCGTGCGCCGAACGGGAGCCGCCCGAGCGGGCGTTCGCATCGGCGTACTTCGGCACGGCCCCCTGCCGCACGACGGGCGCCACACCTGACTACGGCTCACTCCGCGGACCGTCACGTCCTGGGACTTCAGGAAGTGGGCCGATCCGGCCCGGGGTCCTGGGCCACCGGGGCGTCCAGCGCCCGGCCGGCGGCGCGCAGCGCCTCCACCGCGGCCCTGATCGACGGCCGGCGGTCCGCGTCCGTGCGCCACACCGCGTGCACATGGCGGCGCATCGTCTGCCGCACCGGCACGAGCCGCACACCGTCCGGCACCGGCCCACGGCCGAGCCTGGGCGCCACGCAGACGCCGAATCCTGCGTCGATCAGGGCCAGTTGCGTGTGGTGTTCACCGGCGAGGTGCGCGATGCGCGGCTCGATCCCCTTGGACCGCAGCGTGAACATCAGCCAGTCGTAACAGAATTCGCCCTCCGGCCAGGACACCCACTCGTCGTCGGCGAAGTCCTCCAGGTCGACCTCCGTACGGTCCGCGAGCGGATGGCGGGCCGGCATGGCGATGTCCGGCGCGTCGTCGAGGATCTCGGCCTTGGCCAGCCCACCGGGGACGGGCAGCCTCTTGTTGCTCCAGTCGAGCACCACGGCGAGGTCGACGTCCCCCCGGAGCACCGCGCGGATCCCGCTCTCCGGCTCCAGCTCCGTCGTACGCAGCCTCAGCTCGGGATGATCCGTGCGAAGCGCGGTGAGGGCGGCCGGGAACAGCCCGCGGGCAGCCGTCGGGAAGGCCGCGATCCTGACCTCGCCGACGACCTGGCCGCGCTGGGCCTCGATGTCGGACTGCGCGATCGCCACCTGGGACAGGATCTTGGCGGCATGGTCGGCGAGCAGCCGGCCCGCGTCGGTGAGGCGGACCCCGCGGCCGTTCTTGGCGAGGAGCTGCTGCCCCACCTCGCGCTCCAGCTTCGACATCTGCTGGGAGACCGCCGACGTCGTGACATGGAGGCCGTCAGCGGCCCCGCTCACCGAACCGTGCCGGGCCAGGGCATCCAGCGTACGCAGGCGCTCCAGATTCAACATGTAAGTGATGCTACGTGAAGGTAGCCACATATTCTCACTTGTCCTACGTGAATCAGGCCGTCATCGTTGAGCCATGAGCGCCCCTTCCGCACCGCGAACCGTGCCGCCGCCCGGCACCCACCTGCCCTCCGCGACCACCGCCCCGCGCCCGGCCGTGGACTGGCGCGTCCGGTTCGTGGCGCTCTCCCTCATCTGGGGGTTCAGCTTTCTCCTCATCAAGGTCGGCACGGACGGATACGCGCCGTTCCAGGTCACGTTCGGGCGCCTGCTGTTCGGCACGGCGGTCCTCGCCGTGGCGATGGCGGTCCGCCGTGAGCGGCTGCCGCGCTCCGGGCGGACCTGGGGCCACCTCTTCGTCGCCGCGTTCTTCCTCAACGCGCTGCCGTTCTCCCTCTTCGCGTACGCCGAGCTGACCATCCCGTCCACGCTCGCCGGGATCTGCAACGCGACCTCACCCCTGTGGGGGATGGCCCTCTCGCTCGTCGCCCTCTCCGAGGACCGGCCGACCCGTCGCCGCGTCGCCGGGCTGGGCCTGGGTTTCGTCGGCGTACTGACGGTGCTGGGTGCCTGGCAGGGATTCTCGGGACTGGACCTCAGTGGTACGGCGATGGCCCTGCTGGCCTCCCTCAGCTACCCCGTCGGCTGGATCTACCTCCGTCGCACCCTGGCGGGCACGGGCTCGTCGGCGCTGGCGATGACGGGCAGTCAGTTGTTTCTCGGCACGCTACAACTCGCCGTGGTCACACCTCTTTTCACCTCACTCCCCGAGAGCGTGCCGCTCCTCCCGACGCTTTCCGTGATCGCCCTGGGAGCGCTCGGAACAGGCCTGGCCCTCCTCATCCAGTACGGCCTCGTCACGGAGGTCGGCCCGACGACGGCGCAGATGGTCACCTACTTCATCCCGGTGATCGCCACCGCGGCCGGAGTGGCCCTCCTCGACGAACGGCTGAGCTGGAACACCCCGGTCGGCGCCCTCATCGTCCTCGTCGGCGCGGCACTCACCCAGAGCCGGGCCCGCGGCGGACCCGTCCCGGCTCCCGTCGCATCGCCGGGATCGACCAAGCCGCCCGGACCGCCCGGATCGCCCGAGGAGGACCGGACCGCCGAAGCGCGCAGCCACGCCGCTCAGCCGTAGCCGACGGGCCGGACGGGCCCCGCCGCCGCCGCGACCGCGTCCGCCAGGGGCGCGATGTCGGCCGCGGTCAGCGGGGACACCGTCAGCCGCAGCCCCTGCGCCGAATCCATCCGGAAGCGCGCCCCCGGGGCGACGGCCCAGCCCGATTGCAGCAGCCGGGCCACCGCGCCGGTCTCGTCACTGACGGGCACCCACACGTTCATCCCGCTCCGCCCGTACGCCGGGACGCCCCGCGCTTCCAGAGCGCCGATGAGCGCGTCCCGGCGCTCCGCGTAGGACCGGGCGATCACCGTCGCGTCCACCGCCCCCGACGTCCACAGGTGCACCACGGTCCGCTGCAGCAGTCTGCTGACCCAGCCGGGCCCCAGCCGCTGCCGTCCGGTCACCCGGTCCACGGTCAGCGCGTCGCCCGTGAGCACCGCGAGCCGCAGGTCCGGTCCGTACGCCTTGGCGACGGACCGGACGAACGCCCAGCGTTCCGTGACCCCGGCCAGCGGATGCAACGGAAGGTCGACGATGGCGTGGCCGTGGTCGTCCTCGACGAGCAGGACACCGGGGTGCTTCGCGAGGACGGCCCGGAGCTCGGCCGCCCGCCCGCCGCTCACCGCCGCGCCGGTCGGGTTCTGCGCCCGGTCCGTGACGACCAGCGCCCTGGCTCCCGCGCGCAGTGCCCGCTCCACCTCGCCCGGCAGCGGCCCCTCGTCGTCCAGCGCGACCGGTACGGCACGCAGCCCGAGCGCGGGCACGAGATCCAGCAGACCGCCCCACCCCGGATCCTCGACGGCGACCGCGTCACCGGGCTTGAGATGCGCCGACAGCACCCGCTCGATCGCGTCGAGGGACCCGGAGGTGACCGCGAGCGGCCCGCCGGGCACACCGTCGGCATCCATCGCGGCCCGTGCGAACGCCTCGAGTTCGGCCAGGACGGGGACTTCCCCGTACATGCCGGGCTGCTGTGCGTATGCCCGCGCGGCGACGGCCAGCGCCTCACCGATGTGCGGCAGGAGGGCCGGATCGGGGTTGCCCTCGCCCAGGTCGCGCACGCCGGGTGGCGCCTCGATCCGGAGGGAGCCCCGCGCGGTGCTCGCCGGGCGCGAGCGCACCCTGCTGCCCCTACGGCCGGCCGTCTCGATCACCCCGCGCTCGCGGAGCGTCCGGTAGGCGGCGGCCACCGTGTTCGGGTTGACGCCGAGCAGGAGCGCCAACTCACGCATGGGGGGCAGCACATGACCGGGCGCGAGGTCTCCCGAGCCGACCCCGCGCTCCACGCTCGCGGCGATTTCCGATGCACGCCGCCCACTGATCCGATACTCTCCTAGCACAAACTTAATTATGCACTAGTGCAATGGAGGAAGCAATGCCCGACACCGTTACGCCCGACGGCACCGCAACGGACGCCGCGGCCCCCTACGAACCGACCGGGCGTACGGTCCCGAGCCGGTCCAAGGAGCGCGCCTCGTACGACCGCGAGCTGGTTCACTCGATCCTCGACGAGGCGTACCTCTGCCACCTGGGTTTCGTCCGCGACGGCGCGCCGGTCGTGCTCCCCACGCTCTTCGGCAGGGTCGGCGAGCGGCTGTACGTTCACGGCTCGACCGGATCCCGCCCGCTGCGCGAGACGCGTGCGGCTGACCCGGGCATGGCGGTCTGCCTGACGGTCACCCACCTGGACGGCCTGGTGCTGGCCCGCTCCGCCTTCCACCACTCGATGAACTACCGTTCCGTGGTGGTCCACGGCATCGCCCGTACGGTCACCGACCCGGAGGAACGGCGCATCGCGCTCGACGCCATCGTCGACCAGGTCGTACCGGGCCGGTCGCGGGACTCGCGGCCGGCCGACGCGAAGGAGCTCGCCGCCACGGCGGTCATCCGCCTGGATCTCGAGGAGTTGTCCGCGAAGGTCCGCACCGGCGGCCCCAACGACGATCCGGCGGACCTCTCGCTGCCGTACTGGGCCGGCGTGGTTCCGCTGACCCACGGATACGCGGCACCGGTGCCGTCCGACGACCTGGATCCGGCCGTCCAGGTGCCGGACTATCTGACCGCGCTCTGAAGCGCACCCGGACCACGGCGGGCCCGCCCGGCGACGGGCCCGCCCCCGGTCAGGCGGGCACCGCCTCGCGGCTCCGGCGAGCAGCCGCAGCACCGCGCGTCTCGGTGTAGGCGAGTCCCGCCACCGCGGCGAGCAGGAGCAGCGTGCCGCTGACCGTGGCCGCGGTGAGCCGCTCCCCCAGGACGGTCACGGCGATGACCGCGGCACTCACCGGCTCCAGGAGCATGATCACGGAGACCGTCGCCGACCGGACGGCCGCCGCGCCCGCGAAGTAGAGCGCGTACGCGAGGGCGGTCGGGACCGCGGCCACGTAGACCAGCAGCCACAGCACCTGCCCCGTCGCGGCGGTGTGCGGCACGAGCCCCTCGGCCGCCGCCATCGGCAGCAGTCCGACGGCGCCGATGCCGAACGCCCACGCACTGGTGGCGAGGGTGTCCCCCGCCGCGCCGTCACGGCCCAGCCGACGGGTCAGCAGGGTGATCGCCGCATAGCCGGCGGCGGACAGCAGGGCGAGCAGCACCCCGGCCGGCCGCACTTCGGCCGCCTCACCGCCGAGCACCAGCACGGCCAGCCCGGTGAGCGCACCGGCCACGGCGGCGATCCCGCCCCGGCCCAGCCGCTCCCCCAGGATCAGCCGCGCACCGACGGCGATGAGCACGGGCCCCGCCCCCAGGGTGACGACGGTCCCGACAGCGAGGCCGGTCGTTTCGACCGCGGCGAAGTAGGCGCTCTGGAACACCGTGAGACCGACACCGGTCCCGAGGATGCGCAGCAGCCGCCGACGGCCGGACTCCGCGGAGGGCCGGGGGCGCCGGGGGCGCAGCGCGAGCACCCCGGCCAGCAGGACGAGTCCGCCCGCACAACGCCAGAACGACAGGGCGAGAGGGCCGAGATCACTGACCCGGAACAGCAGGGACGCGGTGGCGCCCGCGGTACCCCAGGCGAGACCGGCGACGACGAGACAGAGCAGGCTCCGCCCGATGGGCAGGCCGGTAGCAGGCAGGGACATACGGAGTCTCCGGAGGAAGAGGAGGGAAGGGTGATCGCTCGGCTCCGCACGCGGGCAGCGACGACCCGCTCGGGACGTGCCCGGGCCCGGTCTTCGTCAGGAGTGGCTGCCGCGCGTCAGGCGGCAGGAGGCGGAAGTACGGTGCGCTGCATGATCGCCACCCTACGGTGAGGCCGGACGGCCGGACAACTCACCTTCGGCGGCGCCGGACGCGCGGGGGTCCGGCGTCCCTTCGGCGGATGGTCCCGGCGTTCCCGGGCCGGATGCCACCGGTCCGGACGGCGGCCTGGGTGCGGAGGACTGTGCGATGAACGCCCCGATCAGGACGACGCCACCGCCCACGAGCTGGGGTGCGGAGAGGTGTTCGCCGAGCAGCACCCAGGCGAGCACGGTCGCGATCACCGCCTCCAGGCAGGCGACGACGCCCGCCACCTGGGGCGAGAGCAGCCGTACGGACACCACGCCGGTGAGATAGGCGAGCACGGTCGCGAGCAGGACGATCCAGCCGAGCAGCAGCCATGCGGGAACCTGGTGCCCGTTCATGGCCGCGTTCCCGCCGAGCGTCGCCCAGTCCATCCCCCACGGCCTGGCCACCACGGTGAGGACGGCCGTGCCGACCAGCAGCCCGTACGCGATCACGCCGACGGGATGCGGCGGCTCGGCGTCCGTCGCGCCCCCGTCCGGGGTGTCCTGACTGCCCTGGTCGGACAGGACGAAGTAGCCGACCTGGCAGCACGCCGCCCCGAGGGCGAGCAGCAGCCCCACGGCGTCGAAGCTCAGACCCGCCCAGACCTCCACGACACAGGCGAGTCCGGCGACGGCCAGCACCACACCGGCCGCGGCGGCCCGGGTGACGGGCCTGCGCTGCACGAAGCGCACCCAGCCGAGGACCAGCGCGGGCGCCAGGTACTCCACGAGGAGGGCGACCCCGACCGGGATACGGGAGATCGAGGCGAAGTAGAAGGCCTGGACCCCGGCCACGGCGAACAGTCCGAACCCGGCCAGCAGGGCGGGCCGTTCACGCACCAGGTTCCGGTGCTGCCAGGCGACGGGCAGCATGACGAGAGCGGCTCCGGCCACCCGCAGCCACACCACGTGCAGGGGGTCGAGCCCCGCCTCGATCAGCGGCTTGGCCGCCACCCCTGAACCACCGAATGCGAAGGCCGAGGCAAGGGCCAGGCCCAGACCGGCACTTCTCCTCTGAGACGCGTGCATCGGCACATCATGGCAGCTGACGTCAGGAGCGTCATCACCGTCACCCCTGTCGGTTCCGTGTCCATGATCACCCCGGCACAGCCCCTGCCAGCCGGTCGGCCGTCCGGCCCGCGAGCCATGCCGCGTCGACGCCCGCATGCTCCAGCACCTCGACGGCCCGGCACTGCCGGTCCGCCACCAGGGCGGCGAGGAGATCGAGGCCACCGGCGCGGGGCTCACCGCGCAGGCCCGCACCCCGCACCGCGCGGGCCAGGGCCGCCGCGGCCGAGGGCGACCACAGGTCGGCCGTGTCCTGCAGGGCGGGCAGCGCACCCGAGCGTTCCGGCACACCCTGCCAGCGGAGGCCGTACCCGATGCTGCGCTGCACGAGATAGCCGAGGACCCTGGCCGGCCGCGGCCCGTCGTCGAACGCCTCCCGGACCTCGGAGTCGGATTCGATCAGGGAGTGGAGGAGGTGCGCCGTGTCGGTGTGACGGTCACCGTCGCGCACCGCCCGCCTGCGCGCACCGGTCGCGACCGCGGCCATCTCCGGGGTGAGCCCGGCCGCGGGCTCTACGGGGTTCGGCGGGGCCTGTACGGGGATCCATCGCGTCGGATTGTGCACGATTCCCACCTCATCAGCCCCCAAGGGCGAATACGTCCCCGGTACGGCCCATCCGGCCCTCCCACCGAGGACGGGCACGTCCGGGTGGTTCCTCATCCCTACGGATGAGATCTCGTCGCCGGGAACAGCACAGGGGCCCCGCGGACTGCCGCGGGGCCCCTGCCGGCCTCCGTTCGCACCGCACGACTCAGCGATCGTCGTCGGCGAGGATGAGGTACAGCTTCTTCCGGGCGTCGTTGATCACGGTGAGCGCCTTCTGCCGCTGGTCGGCCGAGCCGGTCTTCCAGACCTGGCCGAACGCCTCCATCAGACCGAAACCGGCCTGCCGGATCTCGTTCACGCCCTCCCAGTCGACACCGCGCCCCGCTTCCTCCCACGGCGCCTCGGAGCCGGATTCGGCCTCGGTGCGACCCGCCTCGGTGAGCGTGAACAGCTTCTTGCCGCCCTCGCTGGCGCTGACGATCAGACCCTCGTCCTCCAGCAGCTGAAGCGTCGGGTAGACCGAGCCGGGACTGGGCCGCCAGGCTCCGCCGCTGCGCTCGCCGATCTCCTGGATCATCTCGTAGCCGTGCATCGATCGGTCCTTGAGCAGCGCCAGGATCGACGCGCGTACGTCGCCGCGCCGCGCCCTCCCCCGACCGCCGCCCCTGCCGCCGCGTCCGCCGCCGAAGGGCCCGCCACCGAAGGGAGGCCCGAACGGCCCGAAGGCGGCCCGTCCCCCCTCGAAGCCCGGCCTGCCCTGACGCCCGGGGCCGTAGTTCCCGTGTTCGTGTCCGTGTCCATGTGAACGCATCACTGCGCTCCTTTCATCATTGATCGGTCGTGATACGTCAACGATATATCGGAAGCTATCGCCTGACAAGACCGGCCCTTATCAGGTGGGTTCTCCGTCGCGGGCAAGGTGCGATCCCCGGGGGAACCGGCCGAAGGTGAGCGTGTTCGGACGCGTTCGCGTTTGCCGGGTGCGGAACGGAGCTGATGGAGTCCGAGACATACGCCGTCGGTCCCCGACCCGCCGGGCTGCCCTGACGGCTGCGGGAGGAGATCGGAGAGGACGCCATTCCCCGACGGGACACATACACGCCGACACACTCCGTCCCCAGCGGCGCGCGAACAGGATCCCCATAGCCCCCGGCGACTCGCGGCCCGTGGCCCTGTTCTCCGAGCAGTGCGAGGGCTACTGCCGGAGTGTGGACGGCCGGGCCGGCCCCAACCTGGCGTGCGAGGGGCGAGCGGACCGTGTCGACCCGCATGGACGACTGCGGACTGTGGCACAGACGGTACGGCTGGAGCCCGAGGCAGCCGTACACCGCCCCTCAGGGCTCTCAGCTCTCCCCAGCACCGCGTCCCCGCCCGTCGAACCTGACAAGAGCGGGAAGCTCCCTCCGGGGAGCGGCAGCAGGCATCGCGCCCACCTCGTGGCGGTCACCGAGGACCGCCCGGCGCCCCTCCCCGCCGGCCCCGTCACCGAACTGCTCGGCCACGCCGTCGGCCGCCGCCTTTCCACGGTTCCAGGGGCCAGGGCCGTGGACCCGACCCATGAACCGGGGCCGGCAGCCTGCGTCTGGCCCGTCCTCGGATCCCCCCTCCCCGGCCCGTCCCGAGGTCCTCCTGGCCCACCGCCACCCCGTCACGGGCGCCGAGGGATCCGTGGTGCCGCTGGACAGGAGTTCCGGGCGCACCTCGCCCACCTTGGCAAGGCCTCACCGCCACCCGCGATTGGGGGCTTCCCGGAGGGCGTCCCGCGCGACGACCACCCCTGGCCCCCGCGCCCTTGGCGCCCCACCACCTCGTCGCCTCCCAGGACACCCCCGGCCGCCAGAAGCTGGTCCACCGGAACCGGAGGCCCCTACTTCGCTGCCGCCGACGCCTCGGCCAGCTGCTCGAACGTCTTGTTGAGTACCGCCCGGCGTTCGTCCTTGTACGCGGGCTTCGGCTCCAGGGCGTCGATCGTGCGCTCCCACACCGCGAGGAACGTCTCCTGCCAGGTCCGGATCACCTCGGGCGCAGGGAGGCTGACGCCTACCCATCCCTGCCGGTCGAGGACGAGCAGCAGCTCCAGATCGCAGGGGACGGTCACACCCCAGTACTCGTCCGGTTCGAGCTCCACCGGATCACCGGCCATCGCCTCCGCGATCTCGGTCACCAGCCGGTCGGCCAGCACCGAGAGATGATCCGCCGCCGTGTCGTTGTCGAAGTTGCCCGCGCCCCACGTGCCCACTGTTCCGCCTCCGCCTCGTGCGTCGTCTCCACCCGTAATCACAGCAGACGGCACTGACAGCGATGCCGGTACCCAGATTCCGGTTACCGTGGGCCCGCCGGTACATGACGTCCTGCTGGAGGGCACGAGCCGACCCCGTCACGGCGTGGGCAGCCAGCCCACCTTGCCGGCGAGCAGCGCGTAGCCGACGAACGCCCCGATGTCGAGCAGGGCGTGCGCAACGACCAGCGGCCCGACACGCTCCCAGCGCCGGTACAGCAGGACGAAGACGACGCCCATCACCATGTTCCCGATGAAGCCGCCGATTCCCTGGTACAGGTGGTACGAGCCGCGCAGCACGGAGCTGGCCAGCAGGGCCGCCATCGGGGTCCACCCCAACTGCCCCAGTCTGCGCAGCAGGTAGCCGACGACGACCACTTCCTCCACGACCGAGTTCTGCACCGCGGAGAGGATCAGTACCGGGAACTTCCACCACACCTCGGGCAGCGACTCAGGGACCACCGTCAGGTTGAATCCGCCGGCCCGTGCGACGAGGTAGAAGGCCAGCCCCGCGCTGCCGATCCCCGCCGCGATCAGCGTGCCGCGGCCCAGGTCCGGCCAGGGCTTCGTCCGGTCGAAGCCGAGGGTCCGCAGACCGGCTCCCTCCCGGATCAGCAGATGGGCCACCAGCGCGACCGGTACCAGTGCCGAAGCGATGCCGAACAGCTGCCAGGAGAGGTCCAGCCACGGCCGCCCGGGGGCGTACGAACCGTTCAGCGTCGCGGCCTGGTCCTTCAGGCCCCCCGGCTTCGTCAGCGATCCGACGAAACTGATCAGGGCGGACACCCCGCTGGCCCCGAGCGAGAGAGCCAGCACCAGCAGCGTCTCCGAGCGCAGCGTCCGCCGTGACACCTCCTCATGAGCGATGAATTCAGCCACGCGCCCCGCCTCCACCCGTACACCCGCCCTCAGCCGTGCGTCATTGCGTCATAGCTTGCCCGACGGCAACAGGACGGCCCGACACCGGTGCGGCCCGACACCGGTGCGGCCCCGACACCGGTGCGGCCTGACACCGGTGCGGCCCGACACCGGTGCAGCCTGACACCAGGCGGGAGGCGACAGGGCGGGTACGAGCGGCGGGTGCGGCGGCGCGGGCCGCCGTGGGCTCCTCAGGGGCGGGGGAAGCCGACCGGCCAGGTGTGCACCGGCTCGCCCGACTGCATCAGCTCGCCGTAGCGCCGGGTGGTGGCCGCCAGTGCCCCGTCCCGTTCGAGGCCCGCCTCCAGGGCCCGGTGGTACGTGTCGACCTGCCAGGAGGCCCCGTTGACGCGGCGGCGGCAGCGCTCCTCGATCACGCCCAGGTAGAGGTCGCGGTCGGCGGGCTCGATGTTCCAGGCGTCCAGCCCGGCGGCGGCGAGCGGCAGGAGTTCGTCCCGCACCAGCTTGACGGCCGGCACCTTCGCCACGCCTCCCGAGCGCCCGGGGCGCGGCCACAGCAGCTCGGCGTCGATCCCGTACCGGCAGGCGTTGTCGAAGTTCTCCGCGGCGGCCTCGAAGGTCAGCTTGGTCCACACCGGCCGCGGCTCGTCGGCCAGTGCGCGCACCAGGCCGTAGTAGAAGGCCGCGTTGGCGATCACGTCGACGACCGTGGGCCCGGCGGGCAGGACCCGGTTCTCCACCCTCAGATGGGGGACGCCGTCGGCCAGCCCGTACACCGGCCGGTTCCACCGGTAGACCGTGCCGTTGTGCAGGACGAGTTCGGCCAGGGTGGGCACACCGCCCTCGTCGAGCACCCGCAGCGGTTCCTCGTCGTCACAGATGGGCAGCAGGGGCGGGAAGTACCGCAGGTTCTCCTCGAAGAGTTCGTACGCGGAATCGATCCAGCGCTCCCCGAACCACGTCCTGGGCCGCACTCCCTGATTCCTGAGCTCGGGCGGCCGTACGTCCGTGGCCTGCTGGAACAGCGGCGGCCGCGACTCCCGCCAGAGCTCCTTGCCGAACAGGAAGGGGGCGTTGGCCCCGAGGGCGACCTGGACGGGCGCGATGGCCTGGGCCGCGTTCCACACGTCGGCGAAGCGGGCCGGCGTCACCTGCAGGTGCAACTGCACCGAGGTGCAGGCCGATTCGGGGGCGATGGACGCGGAGGACGCGACGAGTCGTTCGACGCCTTCGATATCGAGGACGAAATCCTCGCCGCGGGCCGCCGCCATTTGGTCGTTGAGGAGGGTGTACCGGTCCACGTCCGACAGATTGGCCGAGACGACGTCGGCCTGGCCGAGCGTCGGCAGGATACCGATCATCACGATCCCGGCGTCCACCTCCGCGGCCTTCCGGTGCGCATAGGCGAGCCCGGTGCGCAGCTCCTCGGCGAGCTGATCGAAAACCCGTCCGCTCAGCCGGTGCGGGAGAATATTTACTTCCAGGTTGAACATCCCTAGTTCGGTCTGGAAATCCCGGCTGGCGATTCGCTGGAGGACCTCGGCATTCCGCATGCGCGGCATGCCGTCCGGTCCAGCGAGATTCAACTCGATCTCCAGTCCCATGAGATTCCTGGGCCGATCGAACCTCTCCTCCGACAGCAGCCGCCCCAGCCCCTCCAGGCACTGGTTCAGCTTCTTGCGGTACACCTGCCGATCGGACAGATCAAAGGTGTCCGCCACGACCTTCTCGCCCATCGAAGGGTCCCTCCTCGGGTGGGCGGCCCGCGGCACAGGCCGCTCGCGTCACGATCGATAATGCCCCGACGAGGTGATCCATAACGCCCCCACACCCCTCGGACACCCAGTAGTCTGATGGAGGAAGCCGGAGGCACATTCCGTCGGCATGCAGCATACGGAGTGCGCGTTGTCAGGAGCACAGGGAAACACCGACGTGTTTCAGCCTACCGCCGCGTCGCGAGATTTCCTGACCACGGACTTCCTGGATGGGCCAAAGGCACAGAAACTCCGCAATTCAAAGACTCAAATTCGCCTTGCGGACAATATGCGCGACAGGTAGCCGAAACATCGTGTGAACATTTGTCGTATAAACTCTGCGAACGAGGCAGAGAGTTGACGCATCGGCCCGTCCGCCCCGTCACCGGCCTTCCTCTGGCCCCGCACGCCGACAGCGCCGTCTGCACCCGCCCACGCATCACCGTGTCTCCGAAGTGAGAGGCGACCCACTATGCCGCTGCATGTTTCTCCGGCCCCAGCGCCCGCACTGCGCAGCGTTCTCGCAGCACTCGGTTCTCCCACCGCGGTCCGCGAGGCCCACACACCCGCTCTCCGATCCGTCCAGGGATCGCTGAGCCCCGAACTGCCCCTCCCCGTCCATGTACTGGACCGGATCGTGCCGAACGAGGCAGCACCGCGCACCCGCCTCGCGGGCTGGCGCTTCCTGATCCGCAACGGCGGGCGCGCCGTCGCCGCGGCGGACACCATGCTCACCGCCGACGGGTGGACCTTCTCGCACTTCTTCGAAGGGCCGTACCTCGCCTCGACCGAACTCGCCGTGCGACAGGCCGAGTCGGCGGCAGCGCACTACCAGCCGCGTCTGCTGTCCATCCCGGAGCTGTACATGCTCACCCTGTGGCTGCACGACGACACCGGGGCCGACGCCGCGGCCGGGGTGCTCGCCCCGACCGATGTGCTCGTGCCCCTGGCGCCCGCGCCTCCCGGGATCACCGCCCATCGCCCGCACCGGGTCGCCGATCTGCTCCCGGTCATGACCCTGCGTGTCGCCCCCGCTCCGGTTCCGGAGCTCCCCGGCCTCCTGGGGTCGCCGGCCTGACCTCCCGTACCCGTGCGCCCCCGCCGTGCGAACGGCGGGGGCGCATCCGTCCGCCCGTCCGGACTAGCCCGGTCAGGTCACCCCGAACCACCCGAAGGGACAGTGCGGTTGCGTTGAACCGTCCGGCCGGGTGATGCGTCATGGAAGGAGAACAGGAGCTGCGGCGAAATCCCTGCGGAACGACGCCCGTAGGGCAACACTGGGACCGGACCGATTTGATACGGGGGCGGGCCGTGAACACACCGTCAAGCCGCAGGACACTCGACTCAACGCAGCGAAAGAACCCATCCATGTGCCAGCACCAGCCACCCTGCCCGACCGCAGACTCCGCCGACCGGGAAGCCGCCCGCCTGACGGCACACCACCCGGAACAGGGCTGGAGCCTGCTGTGCAACGGCGTCCTGCTCTTCGAGGACACCGGTGAGCTGCTCCCGGACGGGCAGATCATCGCCCCGCACCGGACGCTGAGAAGCGGCCAGGTGATGAAAGCCGCCTGACCACGGCGGAAGAGACACAGGGGCCGGCCGGAGAAGTCTCCGCACCGGCCCCGAGGCGTGTCCGCGCGGCCTACTGGTCGTACTCGTCCAGGGGCGGGCAGGAGCAGACCAGGTTGCGGTCGCCGAACGCCCCGTCGATCCGGCGCACCGGCGGCCAGTACTTGTCGGCCGGCGTGACACCGGCCGGGAAGACCGCCACCTCGCGGCTGTAGGAGTGCGTCCACTCGCCGCCCAGCGCGGCCGCGGTGTGCGGTGCGTTGCGCAGCGGGTTGTCGTCCGCGGGCCACGTGCCGGCAGCGACCTTCTCGATCTCACCGCGAATGGCGATCATCGTGTCGCAGAACCGGTCGAGCTCGGCGAGGTCCTCGCTCTCGGTCGGCTCGATCATCAGCGTCCCGGCCACCGGGAACGACATCGTCGGCGAGTGGAAGCCGTAGTCGATCAGCCGCTTGGCGATGTCGTCGATGCTGACTCCGGTCGCCCTGGAGATCGGGCGCAGGTCCACGATGCACTCGTGCGCGACCAGACCGGCCGGGCCGTTGTACAGGATCGGGAAGTGCGGCTCCAGACGCTTGGCGATGTAGTTGGCCGCGAGCACGGCGACCTGCGTCGCCCGCTTCAGGCCCTCGCCGCCCATCAGCCGTACGTACGCCCACGAGATGGGCAGGATGCCGGCCGAGCCCCACGGGGCGGCCGAGATCGGCCCGACACCGGTCTCCGGGCCCGCGGCGGGCTGGAGCGGGTGGTTCGGGAGGTACGGCGCCAGGTGCGCGCGCACACCGACGGGACCGACACCGGGGCCGCCGCCACCGTGCGGGATGCAGAAGGTCTTGTGCAGGTTCAGGTGGGAGACGTCGCCGCCGAACTTGCCCGGCTTGGCCAGACCGACGAGCGCGTTGAGGTTGGCGCCGTCCACGTACACCTGGCCGCCCGCGTCGTGCACCTCGCCGCAGATGGCGGCCACGTGCTCCTCGAAGACACCGTGCGTGGAGGGGTAGGTGATCATCAGTACGGCGAGCTCGTCGCGGTGCTTCTCGATCTTGGCGCGGAGGTCCTCGATGTCGACCTCGCCGTCGTCGGCGGTCTTCACCACGACGACCTTCATGCCGGCCATCACGGCGCTCGCGGCGTTGGTGCCGTGCGCGGAGGACGGGATGAGGCAGACGGTCCGCTGCTCCTCGCCGTTGGCCCGGTGGTAGGCGCGCACGGCCAGGAGACCGGCGAACTCGCCCTGCGAGCCGGCGTTGGGCTGGAGGGAGACGGCGTCGTAGCCGGTGACCTCGGCGAGACGCTCCTCCAGCTCGCGGATGAGCGTGAGGAAGCCCTGGGCCTGCTCGGCCGGCGCGAAGGGGTGCAGCGCGCCGAATTCGGGCCAGGTGATCGACTCCATCTCGGCGGTCGCGTTGAGCTTCATCGTGCAGGAACCGAGCGGGATCATGCCGCGGTCCAGCGCGTAGTCACGGTCGGCGAGCTTGCGCAGGTAGCGCAGCATCGCCGTCTCGGAACGGTGCTGGTGGAAGACCGGGTGGGTGAGGAAGGAGTCGGTGCGCAGCAGGTTCTCGGGGAGCGCGTCGGCGGCCCCGGCGTCGAGGGTCTCGATGTCGCCGACGGCACCGAAGGCCGCCCAGACGGCGGCGATCTGGGTGCGGGTGGTGGTCTCGTCGCAGGCGACGGAGATCCGGTCGGCGTCGACGAGCCGCAGGTTGACCCCGCGCTCGCGGGCGCCGGCGACCACGCCTGCCGCTCCGCCCGGAACGCGGACGGTCAGGGTGTCGAAGTACGCCTCGTGCACGACGTCGGCGCCGGCGGCCCGCAGCCCCTCGGCGAGGATCGTGGCGAACCGGTGCGTACGCCGGGCGATGGTCCGCAGGCCCTCGGGGCCGTGGTAGACCGCGTACATACCGGCCATGACGGCGAGCAGCACCTGTGCGGTACAGATGTTGCTGGTGGCCTTCTCGCGGCGGATGTGCTGCTCGCGGGTCTGCAGCGCCAGGCGGTATGCCTTGTCGCCGTCGGCGTCGACGGAGACCCCGACGAGGCGGCCGGGCAGGCTGCGGGCGAACTTCTCGCGTACGGCCATGAAGCCGGCGTGCGGTCCGCCGAAGCCCATCGGGACGCCGAAGCGCTGTGTGGTGCCGACGGCGATGTCCGCGCCCAGTTCACCGGGCGAGGTCAGCAGGGTCAGCGCCAGCAGGTCGGCGGCGACGGTGACGACCGCCCCGAGCTCGTGGGCCTGCTCGATGACGGGCTTGATGTCCCGGACCGCTCCGGAGGCACCCGGGTACTGCAGCAGTACGCCGAAGACGCCCCGCTCGGCGACGTCGGCCGGAATTCCGCCGGACAGATCCGTGACGACGACCTCGACGCCCGTCGGCTCGGCGCGGGTCTCGATCACCGCGACCGTCTGCGGCAGGGTGTCGGCGTCGACCAGGAAGACGCCCTCCTTGACCTTGCCGACGCGCCGCGCCAGGGCCATGGCCTCGGCCGCCGCCGTGCCCTCGTCGAGGAGCGAGGCCCCCGAGGTCGGCAGACCGGTGAGGTCCGCCACCATCGTCTGGAAGTTCAGCAGGGCTTCGAGCCGCCCCTGGGAGATCTCCGGCTGGTACGGCGTGTACGCCGTGTACCAGGCCGGGTTCTCCATGACGTTGCGCAGGATCACCGGCGGGGTGAACGTGCCGTAGTAGCCGAGCCCGATCATCGGGGCGAGCACCTTATTGCGGTCGGCGAGACGTCGCAGCTCGGCCAGGACCTCGGCCTCGGTACGGGCAGCCGGAAGGTTCAGCGCCTCGGCGCTCTTGATCACGTCGGGCACCGCGGCGGCGGTGAGCTCGTCGAGGGAGCCGTAGCCGACCTGGGCGAGCATCTTCGCCTGGGCCTCGGCGTCGGGCCCGATGTGGCGCTGCTCGAACGGAATGCCCTGCTCCAGCTGGGAGAGCGGAGTGCGACGGGGGGTCATGATGGAGGCCTCCTGGTCTGTCACGACCTGCGAGGGGCACCACGGCGTGGCAGCCCGAACGGCCTCCCCATCTGTCATCTCGACCTGAGAGCTTCACCGGCACGGCCCGGGGGCGCACCGGCTTTCACCGTCGGTGAGGACGGGGGTCCGTCGCGGCACGTGCCGCACGGATCCCGCCCTGCTTTCCAGAGTGACCTCGTCCGCGCGGTACGGGGGCCTGAGAGATTCCGGGGAGGAGTTGCTCCTTCGGCGCCTCCGGAACTGCTCCGGAGGACTCTCCCGCGCGGGGTCGGCAGCCGTGTTCCAGACTACCAGCGGGCCCGGCACCGGCCGTCTCGAGTGGCCGAAGCCCCGGATCTGGCCTTTCGTAGTGCCTGTGGAGCAGTTGCGACCACCCTGATGCAGTTGCGACCAGTGGGAGGCACCGTGCAGACCGACATCGATCCGCGCAGCCTGATCGGCCGGAAGGCCTTCGACCGCAAGGGCGCCAAGATCGGAACGGTGGACGAGGTCTATCTCGACGATGCCACCGGTGTACCCGAGTGGGCCGCCGTACGGACCGGGCTCTTCACCCGGGACGCGTTCGTCCCGCTGGAACCGAGCGAATTCGTCGACGGCACACTGGTGATCCCCTTCGACCGCGCCCTGATCAAGGACGCGCCCGACTTCGGTGTGGGCCGCCATCTGTCCCCCGAGCAGGAGCTCCAGCTCTACCGCCACTACGGGCTGGACTCGGCCCCCTCCGGCGGAACCACCGGCCCGGACAGGGACTTCGGCAGGCTGGCCGGCCACGAGGAGTAGTCCACCGGGTTCCGCACCAGGGGCAGCGGGTCGGCGGGCCGGAGCTCCGGATCGTCGATACGGAACGTGCGCACCCGGCCGGGCGGCATCCCCGGCTCCTCGAACCGCACGGTGACACGGCCGACCCCGCTGCCCTGCACCCAGCCGTGGCCGTGGACCTCGTGCCGTACGTCGTGCCCGGCCTGCCAGCGCCGGGCGGACAGCGGCACGGCGCTCCCGCCCTCGGTGTCCCCCTCCGCCGCGGAGGCCCGCCCGTCCGGCACGGTGGCGCCCGCGGCCCCCTGCTCCTCGGCCCCCTGCTCCTGCGCGGCCTGCTGCTCGTGCGCGGCCTGCCGGGCGTCTGCGGCCTGCGCGAAGAGATCCTCCTGCGTGAAGTCGGCGAGCCCCGTGACTCCCACTCCCAGCAGCCGTACGCCACCCGTGGTGTCGACGGCCTCCAGGAGCCGGGCCGCGGCCTCCCTGACGACCGTGGGGTCGTCCGTGGGGCCGCGGAGGGTCTCGGACCTGGTCAGCGTCGAGAAGTCGTAGCGGCGGACCTTGAGCACGACGGTCCGGCCGGACCGTCCGGCGCCCCTGAGCCGTTGGACGCACCGGTCGGCCAGCCGCTCCACCTCCGTCCGGACGCGCACCCTGTCGTGCAGGTCCACATCGAAGGTGTCCTCGACCGACACGGACTTCGCGTCCCGCTCCGCGACGACCGGGCGGTCGTCGTACCCCAGCGCCATGCGGTAGAGCCCGACGCCGTGTGCCTTGCCCAGCAGTCGCACGAGCTCCGCCTCGCCCGCCTCCGCCAGGTCGTGGACCACGGTCATGCCCGCGCGCCGGAGGTGGTCACCGGTGGCCGGCCCCACCCCCGGGAGGGTCCGTACGGACATGGGGGCCAGCAGTTCACGCTCGGTACCCGGCTCGATCAGCAGCAGCCCGTTCGGTTTCGCCTCCTCGGAAGCGATCTTCGCCAGCATCTTGGAGCCCGCCAGACCCACGGAAGCGCTGAGTCCGGTGACTCCCCTGATGACCGTCCGCAACTGCTCACCGACCCTGCGGGCCGACCCGGAGTCGTCGGCGACCCCGCCCGCCTCCAGATCGACGAAGGCCTCGTCCAGGCTGAGAGGCTCGACGAGCGGGGACAGCCGCCCGAGCAGCTCCATCACCTGGTCGCTCACCGTGCGGTAGAGCGAGAAGCGGGGCACCAGATAGGCCGCGTTGGGCGCCAGCCGCCTGGCCTGCGCCATCGGCATCGCGGAGTGGACACCGAGCCGCCGGGCCTCGTAGGAGGCGGTGGCGACCACACCGCGCATGCCCAGACCGCCCACGACGACCGGTTTGCCGCGCAGGCTGGGCTTCGACGCCTGCTCCGCGGAGGCGTAGAAGGCATCCATGTCCAGATGCAGGATGGTGGGTGCGGCTCTCACGCCACCGATGCTGCCCTACGCCACTGACAACGGGACTGCCCGGCGCACGCGCGGCGCGGGGCGGTCCCGGTGGCTCAGCCCGCGCGGTTGCGCCTCCGGGCCAGCTCGTCGGTGGGATTGTTGCCGACCAGCGTCTCGCCGGTGTCGACGCGCTCGCCGTGCAGCTGGGACAACGCGGCGTCCACGTCCCGCCAGACGACACCCACGGCGATCCCGAAGACCCCCTGGCCCCCCTGGAGCAGTTTCACGACCTCGTCGGGCGAGGAGCACTCGTAGACCGTCGCCCCGTCGCTCATGAGGGTCATCCGCTCGAGATCCGTGAATCCCCGGGCCCTCAGGTGCTGGACCGTGGTGCGGATGTTCTGCAGAGCGACACCCGTGTCCAGGAACCGCTTGACGATCTTGAGGAGTACCACGTCCCGGAAACTGTAGAGACGCTGTGTCCCGGACCCGTAGGCCGGGCGCACACTCGGCTCCACGAGCCCCGTCCGCGCCCAGTAGTCGAGCTGCCGGTAAGTGATCCCGGCCGCTGCGCATGCTGTCGGCCCCCGATAGCCGATGTCACCTGCCACTGCCACACCGTCCGCTGCCATCATCGCCGGCTGAACCGGCTGTCTGATGGTGTGGTCGGCCGCACTGCCGTGCTGCCGGTACGGCCCACCCGCAGCCGTACCGTCGCCGCTGCTTCTCACGCCGACCTCCGTCCTTGACCTGCCCACTCGAAGGTAGGCAGTCACCAGGGGTGCGTCAACGATCGCCACACTCGGCACGCCGAGTGATAATCACCCTGAGGGTGGTTTCCCGTGACCGATTCCGGGGAACGGCTTCTCGGATGCGCTGACAGAGGCCCCTGTGGGACGGTCACTGGCTGTTCGTACCGAAGTCCTCCGGCGAGATCTGGTCGAGGAACTCGCGGAACTTCTCCACCTCGTCCTCCTGCTCGTCCGGGATGGCGATTCCGGCGTCGTCGAGCACCCCGTCACTGCCGTAGATCGGCGTACCGGTGCGCAGGGCGAGCGCTATGGCGTCGGACGGCCGCGCGCTCACCTCGACCCCGCTGGCGAAGACCAGCTCCGCGTAGAAGACCCCTTCGCGGAGGTCCGTGATGCGGACCTCCGTGAGCTCCTGGCCCACGGCCTCGAGCACATCCTTGAAGAGATCATGGGTCAGCGGCCTGGCCGGAGCCATGCCCTGCTGGGCGAAGGCGATCGCGGTCGCTTCCCCAGGGCCGATCCAAATAGGGAGGTACCGGTCGCCTCCCACTTCACGCAGGAGCACGATCGGTTGGTTGGAGGGCATTTCCACCCGGACACCCACAACGTCGAGCTCGTTCACACAGCAACCCTAGGACGTGCCCGCCATGTTTGGATAGTCGGGCTCCTCCGCGGTCAGTGGAAGCGGACCTTCAGAGCGGTCTGGACGAGCGCGGCGTGGAGCCGGACGGAGAGCTCCGCGAGCTCCCTCGCGGTGGCCTCCGCATGGGCCCTGGTCTGCGGATTCCGGTGCAGGCGCAGGGGTGCGACAACCTGCTCGACCAGCCCGGCCTCCCGTTCGGCAGCCGCTTTCACCGCACGCAGATGCCGAGGCTCCAGACCGAATCGCCCCAGATCCGCCACAAGCCGTGCCACGGTGACCGCCTCGGCCTCGTAGCTGCCCCCGGGCGTGGGGACGATCAGCCCGTACGACTCCCACTCGTCGAGCTGCTCCTCGGACACCTCCGCGGCGGCGAGAAGCTCGGAGCGGCCGATACGGGCGGCGGTGGCCCTCCCGGGGTCCGGGTCCCAGCGGCCGTCCGCCGGCTCGCCCTGGCCGCCGCCGGACGGCAGCGCGGCCCGCCCCCCGCGCGCCAGGGCGTCGAGGTGCTCGCGAATGACCTTGAGCGGCAGGTAGTGGTCCCGCTGCATACGCAGGACCTGGGCCAGCCGCTCCACGTCGGCGGCACCGAACTTCCGGTATCCGGAGGCGGTCCGCTGCGGCTCGATGAGCCCCTCGGCCTCCAGGAAGCGGATCTTGGAGATGGTGACTTCGGGAAACTCGTCGCGCAGCCGCAGGAGCACCGTGCCGATGCTCATGGCTCGCTCGTCCGCGGCGGCGGTGCCGTGTCCGGCACCGCCTGTCGGTGTTCGCAGCATGGACCTTCCTGAGGGTCCCCCCCGGACCGCGTCCGGGGAGGGTCACACGCCTCGCTGGCTCGCGTAGAAGACCAGCCGGTACTTCCCGATCTGGACTTCGTCGCCGTTGGACAGCGCGACGGAATCGATGCGCTCACGGTTCACATAGGTGCCGTTGAGGCTGCCGACGTCACCCACGGTGAAACTACCGTCCACGTTCCTGTGGAACTCCACATGACGCCGCGACACGGTCACGTCGTCGAGGAAGATGTCGCTCTGCGGGTGACGGCCGGCCGTGGTCAGGTCGCCGTCCAGCAGGAAGCGGCTGCCCGAGTTCGGGCCGCGGCGCACCACGAGGAGCGCGGAACCCGCCGGCAGGGCGTCCACGGCGGCCTGGGCCTCCGGGGAGAGCGAGGGGGCGGCCGTCTGACCGGTCACCTCGGCCTCGTACGCCTCGATGCCGGAGATCGAGATGGTCGAGGTCGTCTCCGCGGCGCGCTCGGGCACTCCACCCCGCAGCGGCGCGCCGCAGTTGGAGCAGAAACGGCTGGTCTCGGCGTTGCGGTGCCCGCACCTCGTACAAACCGGCATGGACGAGCCCTCCGGGGCGGGGGGAAACCCTCCACCCGTACTTGAGGTCGATGGTGCCCCGAAACCTATGCGTCCGGCACCACCAGGGTCAACAGACGACGCGCCGGACCCGCCGGCACCGTCCCCCGGCACTTCATCGCGGAAGAGCGGGCGCTCCGAGCCCTGCTCCTCGGCACCCTGACCCTGACGCGGAGCGCGGTGACGGGCAGCACTGTTGCTGTCCTCGCGGGCACTCTTTCCGAACAACTTCGCAAACAACTTCACGGGCGTTTCCCCTTGACCGAAATAGACCCGCCCGTGGGGCAGGACGAACCCTGAATGAACACACCTGCCGACCCGGACATCCTCACAACGTCCGTATCCACTCGACAGTTTCCACCACGCGCCACCGATCCGATGCGCCGACCCCCCGCAACCTCGTCCTCGTGTCCCTCCGGCCCCGCCGGCCGTGCCCTCACTGCGGTGACGACCGAGCGTAGTCAGGCTGCTCCGCCGGTCGCAAGGCATCCACGACGATGTCCTCGGAGCGTGTCACCTGCGCCGTGGCCTGCTCCTTCTCCAGCGTCTGCACCACTCCGCCGGGGATGTTCAGAGCCGGTTCGAGGTCCTGCGGCTTGCCGATGACCTCGAACTCGTACGGGGCCTCGATCTTTCGCCCGTCGACCCGGAGGTCGCCCGCGTCACCGGAGAAGTACGTATCGGCCACCACACGCACCCCGTCGACCTCGATGGCCTCGGCTCCGGCCGCACGCAGTTCCTGGATGGTGTCCAGGAGCATGTCCGCCTCGACGGCGCCCGTCGGGTCGCTGATGGTCAGGGTGATGCCGGGACCGTGGGCCGCGACCGTGCCCGCGAGGATACCGAGCTGCCGTTCCTTCTCCAAGGTCTGCTTGCGCGCCTCCTCCGCCTGGTCGGAGCTGTTCTCCAGCTCCGTGCGCTGGGCGTCCAGACGCTGCTTCTCGTCCTCGAGGCGCTGGGTGCGGTTGTCGAGCTCGTCCAGGATGCGCACCAGGTCCTCCTGGCGGGCGCCGCGCAGTGCGCTGTTGTCGCTGTTCGACCTGACCTGGATGGCCAGACCGAGTCCCAGGACGAACAGGAGGAGGGCGACGACGAGTTGGGCCCTGCTCACCCTGGGCGGCCAGAGGCCGGCCATCAGCCGTCGGCGTCCCGACATCTCCTCGGGCGCGGCGGCCGGGGCCGGTGCGGGCTCGGGGGCCTCGGGGGGCAGTGCGCCGCCGGGCGGATTCTGTTCGTTGGTCATCGGCCTCAAGCCCGGAAGACGTGCCGGCGGATTGCCGCGGCGTTGGAGAAGATACGGATTCCGAGGACGACCACCACACCCGTGGAGAGCTGGGCTCCGACGCCCAGTTTGTCGCCGAGGAAGACGATCAGTGCGGCCACCACGACGTTCGAGAGGAACGACACCACGAAGACCTTGTCCACGAAGATCCCGTCGAGCATGGCCCGCAGACCACCGAAGACGGCGTCGAGCGCGGCGACGACGGCGATCGGCAGGTAGGGCTCGACCACCGCCGGCACTTCGGGCCGGACCAACAGTCCGACCACGACTCCGACGACGAGGCCCAGTACGGCGATCACGATGTGCCCTTCCCTGTGTCTGCCGCACCACTGCCCGTGTCTGCGGCCTGAGGCTCTGCTGTTCGTACGATCAGGCTCGGCGCGGCCGGCAGACGTACCTTCTCCTGCTCGGAGATGCTGGTGCGGATGTCGAAGCTCTCGTGCAGCGCCTGCAGATACAGCCCGTCCGCACTGTCACGGAACGCGTCCGCGAGCTTCTTCCCGTCCCCCACCGCGAGCACGGTGTACGGCGGCACGAGCGGCCTGTTGTCGACCAGTATGGCGTCGCCCGCGGCGCGGATCGCCGAAAGCGCCGTCAGCCGCTGCCCGTTGATCGCGACAGCCTCGGCGCCGGACTGCCACAGGCCGTTGACCACCCGCTGCATGTCGCGGTCCCGTACCCGTCCGGTGTCGGCGAAGCCGGTCGACTCGCGCGGTCCGCCACCGCCCTGGTCGGTGTCCTTGGCGTCGTCGATGACGAGCTTGATTCCGGGCCCCTCGACGGGGGTCGCTCCGGACAGCAGTGCGACGAGGCCGCCCTGGTCGCCGCCGTGCTCCTCAAGTGCCTTGCGCTGCCGCTCGCCGACGTCCTTGCGCAGTTCGTCGACGTCCGCCTGGAGCGTGTCGGCCGCACTGGTCTCCGCGTTGACGCGGTCGATGAGTTCCTCGCGCTCCTTGGCCACCACGGGAGCCGCGACCTGGGCCTCGGCGGCACCGAGGGTCACCACGAGAGCGGCCAGCACCAGGCCCGCCGCGAGCCCCAGCTTCGCCTTGAGCGTACGGGGCATGCCTGCGCTGCCGTCGGCCTCGCGGCGTGCCGAAGCCTCGGCGTAACCCTCGTCCAGGCTGTGCTCCATCACCGTGGTCAGCAGCGACATGGACGCGTCGGGGCGGGGAGGCGGCGGTGCGCTACTCCGATCGGGGGGCGGCTGCGACATGCCGCACATCGTCGCACGTCATGGCGGCTGCCACCGAATGGCCCCACCGGTGGCCCGGAAGCCGCAGCGTAGCGGCTTCCGGGCCATCGTCGGGGGTCGGTCAGTCGCCCGCGCTGTCGACGATCGCCGCCCATTCGTCGAGCAGTGCCTGGGCGGAGGCGTCGTCGGGGCCTTCGGCCCACAGATGGGTCACGGCCTCCGCGCGGTCGGGCAGCACCATCACCCAGCGTCCGTCGGTCTCGACCACCCGGACACCGTCGGTGGTGTCCACGCTGCGCTCTCCGGCCGCCTCGACGACGCGCCGCATGACGAGCCCCTTGACGGCCCACGGCGTCGCGAGGTCGCGGCGCAGGACGTGGGCCCGCGGGATGCGGGCGTCGATCTGGCTGAGCGTGAGCTGTGTCCTGGCGACCAGCCCGATGAGGCGGACGAAGGCCGCCGCGCCGTCGAAGACGCTGCTGAACTCGGGGATGATGAATCCGCCGCGTCCGTCACCACCGAAGATGGTGGTGTCCTCCCGGCCCACCCGTGTCAGGTCGTCCGGGGAGGTGGTCGTCCACTCCACCTGCGTGCCGTGATAGGCGGCCACCTGTTCGGCGACGCGTGTGGTCGTCACCGGGAGGGCCACCCGCCCGCTGCGGCGCTCGGCCGCGATCAGGTCCAGCATGACCAGCAGGGCCCGGTCGTCCTCGATGATGCGGCCCCGCTCGTCGACCAGGGAGAGCCGCTCGCCGACGGGGTCGAACCGCACCCCGAAGGCCGCCCGTGCGGACGACACGATCTCCCCGAGCCGCACCAGTCCGGCGCGCCGCGTCTCCGCGGTTTCGGTGGGCCGCGACTCGTCGAGCCCCGGGTTGATGGTCAGCGCGTCCACGCCGAGGCGTCCGAGCAGGCTGGGCAGGACGAGCCCCGCACTGCCGTTGGACGCGTCCACGACGACCTTGAGGCCGGCGTCGGCGATGCCCGCCGTGTCGACGTTGCGCAGGAGCGATCCCGTGTAGGAGTCGTAGACGCTCGACGGGAAGTGCAGGTCCCCGATCTCTCCGGGGAAGGCCCTGCGGTACTCCTGGCGGGCGTAGACGCGGTCCAGCTTGCGCTGGCGGGCCTGGGAGAGGTCGGCTCCCCGCTCGTCGAAGAACATGATGTCGACGGAGTCCGGCACCCCGGGGGACGTCCGGATCATGATGCCGCCGGCGCTGCCCCGTGCGGTCTGCTGGCGGGCCACGGGCAGCGGTACGTTCTCCAGGTCCCGGACATCGATGGCGCTGGCCTGCAGCGCCGAGATGACCGCCCTCTTCAGAGCGCGCGCGCCGCGGGAGTGGTCACGGGCCGTGGTGACCGTCGCGCCCTTCTTCAGCGTCGTCGCGTACGCGCCCGCGAGCCGGACCGCGAGTTCCGGGGTGATCTCGACGTTCAGGATCCCGGAGACACCACGTGCACCGAACAGGTGGGCCTGCCCACGCGACTCCCAGATCACCGAGGTGTTGACGAACGCGCCGGCCTCGATCGTCTTGAACGGGTAGACCCGGACATTGCCCTGGATGATCGATTCCTCACCGACCAGGCACTCGTCGCCGATGACGGCGCCGTCCTCGATGCGGGCCGCGCGCATGATGTCGGTGTTCTTGCCGATCACGCAGCCGCGAAGATTGCTGTGGTCGCCGATGTACACGTTGTCGTGGACGACGGCCCGGTGCAGGAACGCACCGGATTTCACGACGACGTTCGATCCCACGACCGTGTGCTCGCGAATCTCGGCGCCGGCTTCGATCTTGGCGTAGTCGCCGATGTACAGGGGACCGCGGAGCACGGCGTCGGGGTGGACGTCCGCGCCTTCCGCCACCCATACGCCGGGAGAGATCTCGAAACCGTCGAGCTCGACGTCCACCTTGCGTTCCAGCACGTCGGCCTGGGCCTTGACGTAGCTTTCGTGGGTGCCCACGTCCTCCCAGTAGCCCTCGGCGATATAGCCGAAGATGGGCTTGCCCTCCTTCATGAGCTGCGGGAACACATCACCTGACCAGTCCACGGAGGTGTCGGCCTGGACGTAGTCGAAGACCTCGGGCTCCATGACGTAGATGCCCGTGTTCACCGTGTCCGAGAAGACCTGTCCCCAGGTCGGCTTCTCCAGGAAGCGCTCGACCTGGCCCTCTTCGTCGACGATCGTGATGCCGAATTCCAGCGGGTTCGGAACCCTCGTCAGGCATACGGTGACGAGCGCGCCCTTCTCCTTGTGGAAGGCGATGAGGTCGGTGAGGTCGAAGTCGGTGAGCGCGTCGCCGGAAATGACCAGGAAGGTGTCGTCCTTCAGGGCCTCTTCGGCGTTCTTCACGCTCCCCGCGGTACCGAGTGGCTTCTCCTCGTTGGCATAGGTGAGCTCCATACCGAGTTCTTCGCCGTCACCGAAGTAGTTCTTGACGAGCGAGGCGAGGAACTGGACGGTCACAACGGTCTCGTTGAGCCCATGCCGTTTGAGCAGCCGCAGCACGTGCTCCATGATCGGCCGATTGGCCACGGGCAGGAGCGGCTTGGGCATGCTTGAGGTCATGGGGCGAAGGCGGGTGCCTTCACCGCCTGCCATCACGACGGCCTTCATGTCGGAAACGTCCTCCTTGAACAGACGACGGTCTAGCCGACTTCGCCCGTCGGGGCAAAACACCAGAGCATTCGTTGCGGGCGTGCGACTCTGCACGTCACGCGCCAACGAGCTGATCGGCTACTTTTCATCCGCCTTGACGAGTCGGCGGACTTGGACCACGTAAAGGATCCCTGCCCACCAATAGAGGGTTGTACCCCACCCGGCGAACGCCCATCCGAAAATGGCGCCCGTCGTTGCCAGCCAACCACTACCGTCGCTGAGCAGCAACAAGGGGAAGGCGTACATCAGGTTGAACGTGGCTGCTTTGCCGAGGAAGTTTACCTGGGGTGGTGGATAGCCGTGCCGGCGCAGGATTCCCACCATGACGAGGAGCATCAGCTCTCGGGCGAGAAGCGCCGCGGTCAGCCAGAGCGGGAGGATCTCCCGCCAGGTGAGGCCGACCAGGGTGGACAGGATGTAGAGGCGGTCGGCGGCCGGGTCCAGGAGCCGTCCGAGACTGCTGATCTGATTCCATCGGCGGGCGAGCTTGCCGTCGAGATAGTCACTGACACCGCTCAGCATCAGGACCAGCAACGCCCAGCCGTCACTGTTGGGCCCGCCGAACACGGGGCGGAGGATCAGCCACAGGAAGAGCGGTACGCCGACGAGGCGAGCCATGCTGAGGATGTTGGGGATGGTGAGCACTCGGTCCGTCTGAACCCGAGTCTCCTGGACCTCCACCCGGGGGCCTCCTGTGAAGAACGTGCCAATGATGCCCCCTGACCCTACCCTCAGCTGCCGACGGCCGGTGCACAGGGGTAAGGAGGACGGGTCGTGAACGCAGAAAAGCCCCGTGCCACAAGGGCACGGGGCTTTCCCGGAATAATTGTTCGGCGGCGTCCTACTCTCCCACAGGGTCCCCCCTGCAGTACCATCGGCGCTGAAAGGCTTAGCTTCCGGGTTCGGAATGTAACCGGGCGTTTCCCTAACGCAATGACCACCGAAACACTATGAAATTAACCAACACCGGATATAAACACAGCCGTTCGTTATTTCAGAACTAACACAGTGGACGCGAGCAACTGAGGACAAGCCCTCGGCCTATTAGTACCAGTCAGCTCCACCCGTTACCGGGCTTCCACATCTGGCCTATCAAC
>NZ_JBHXRD010000010.1:0-40838 GCF_042717325.1 Streptomyces sp. NPDC058637
GTCCCGTTTCACCGGGGCCCTCCGGGCGCTTCCCTTCGTTCTTGCGTTTCCGACTCTATCAGACTCTTTCGTGTCCGATTCCCGGTCGAAGCGGGGCCGCCTTCCAGTTCATCGCTTTCGCGTTTCCCTTTCCGGCGAGTCCGACTCTATCAGATCCTTTCGGGCCTGATTCCCAGTCAGCGGGGGTTTGTCTTCCCGGCCGTTGGGCCGTTCCGACGTCTCAAACTCTAGCGGAATCTCCCGGCGACTCATAATCAAGCCTTCGATTTGAATTCCGGCATGCCGAAATTCTCCCCGATGGGAGGTCGTACTGAGTTTTGGTTGCCGCATTCGCGGCGGATCGGTTGCCGCGGCGCCGTACCGGCTCCGTGACAACTCGGAGAACTTTACGGATCGGGGAGGGGTGTGTCAACCCCTCCCCGGGAGGCTCCCGGCCCCATCAGTCCAGGTCGGTGAGCCGACCACCGGCATCCGGCTGGGCGTGTTCCACGCGGCGCAGGAGCCGGATCAGGATCTCACCCAGGGCCCCACGCTCGTCAGCCGCCAGATCCTGGAGGAGGTCCTCCTCGAAGTCCGTGGCCATACGCATCGCCTCGAGCCACTTCGTGCGACCTTCGTCGGTCAGCTCGACGATGACGCGGACCCTGTTGTTCTCGTCCCTGTCCCGCGTGACCAGGCCTTCGCCGGCCATGCGGTCGATGCGGTGGGTCATGGCGGCCGGCGTGAGCCCAAGCCGCTTCGCGAGTTCGCCCGGACCCAGCCGGTACGGGGCACCTGCCAGGACCAGAGTCTTGAGGACCTCCCATTCGGCATTGCTGATGCCCAGGGCCGCCAGCTGTCTGCCGTACGCGACGTTCATCCGGCGGTTCAGCCGGCCCAGGGCGGAGACGACCTGTTCGACCTGGGGGTCGAGGTCGCGGTACTCGCGCTGGTAGGCCGCGATCTGCTCGTCGAGGCTCGGCTCCTGGAGCTCGGGCTGCTCGGGGGTGTCAGACATGGCGGGCAGTATGGCACGCCGCCCATCGCCTTCGAAGTCCTTCGACCTGTAGTGTTGAGGATCTAATTTTAATGCTAAAGTCTACCGGTCTTTGTTCTTCAATGTTCTTCAAGTCCTGAGGTAGGTGAGTGTGACCAGGGAGATGGGTGCAGCGCTGCGGCGGATCCAGGTGGGGAGCGCGCTGAGCGCGTTCGGCCTCGGTTTCACCGTCCCGTATCTGTACGTCTATGTGGCACAGGTGCGGGATCTTGGTGCCGGTACGGCAGGTGTCGTACTGGCTGTCTTCGCCATGGCGGCGCTGGCCGTCCTGCCGTTCACCGGGCGGACCGTCGACCGGCGCGGGCCGCTGCCCGTGCTGATCGTCGCCGCGGGCACGGCTGCCGTGGGCGCCGCCGCGCTGGGTGTGTCGAGCAGCGTGACGACCGCGGTCCTCTCGGCCGCCGTCCTCGGAGCGGGTACGGCGGTCATGCAGCCGGCGCTCGCCACGATGCTGGTGTGGTGCACGAGCGCCTCCACCCGTACGCGCGCCTTCGCCACACAGTTCTTCCTGCAGAACCTCGGTCTCGGTATCGGCGGGCTGGCCGGCGGTCAGCTGGTCGACGTCGGCCGGCCGTCGAGCTTCACCCTCCTGTTCCTGATCGAAGCGGCGATGTTCGTCGTGCTCGGGGTGGTGGCCGCCACCGTGCGTATGCCGCGTACGGCTTCCGTGCCCGGCGCAAGGCCCACCGACGGCTCCGCGCCCAAGGGCGGACTGCGGGTGTTGCTCTCGCACAAGGCGATGGTGCAGCTGTGTGTCCTGGGCTTCGTGATCTTCTTCGCCTGCTACGGACAGTTCGAGTCCGGCCTCGCGGCCTACGGGACCGAGGCCGCCGGGATCGAGCCGTCGACCCTCGGCATCGCGCTGGCCGCCAACACCGCGGTCATCGTCGCCGCCCAGTTCGTCGTGCTGCGGCTCGTGGAGCACCGGCGGCGCAGCCGGGTCATCGCGTGCGTCGGTCTTGTCTGGGCGTTCGCCTGGATCGTGGCGGGATACGCGGGCCTCGGGCACGGCAGCCAGACCATGGCGACGGCCGCGATGATCTCCACGTACGCGCTGTTCGGGCTCGGTGAGGCGATGCTGTCGCCGACGGTCGCGCCGCTCGTCGCCGATCTGGCGCCGGAAGCCATGGTCGGTCAGTACAACTCGGCGTTCGCCCTGGTGAAGCAGCTGGCCCTGGCGGTCGGGCCGGCCGTGGGCGGGCCCATGGGGGCGTCGTTGCACGGGCCGTACATCGTGACCTTCGTGCTGTTCTCGCTGGGCATCACCGTGGTGGCGCTGAAGCTGGGCCGTCAGCTCACCCCCGTACAGGACAAGCCGTCGCTCGTGGCGGTGCCCTCACGGGTGGTGGCCGTGTCACTTCCGGAGAGCGAGCCGGCGAGCGAGCCGGGCGGCGTGCCGGTCACCGCTCCCGCTGCCGCCCGCTGAGCCGGTGCCCTCCCCGGCTCAACCCGGGAGGGCGAATTCGCACCACACCGCCTTGCCGCCGCCCGGAGTGCGACGGCTGCCCCAGGACGAGGCGATCGTCGCGACGATGGAGATACCGCGGCCCGCCTCGTCCGCCGGTTCTGCGCGGCGTCGGCGCGGCAGGTGGTCGTCCCCGTCCGTCACCTCGATGATCAGGCGGCGGTCGGTACGGCGCAGGCCGAGCCGCATGGGCGGGGTGCCGTGCTGGAGTGAGTTCGCCACGAGCTCGCTCGCGGCGAGGACGCCCAGGTCGCAGAGTTCCATGGGGAAGCGCCACGAGGTGAGGACCCCGGTGGCGAAGGCGCGGGCCCGGGGCGCGGCCTCGATGCCGCCGAGCAGTTCGAGCGAGGCGTTGTGGAAGAGCTCCGCGCTCGCACCCGTGCGGGCGGGATGCTGGACGACGAGCACCGCCACGTCGTCGTCGTGCTCCGCGGTCACCCCCATGGAACGGATGAGCCGGTCGCAGACCACCTGGGGCGACCCCTTGGCACCGGACAGCGCCCGCTCCAGGGACGCGAGGCCCTCGTCGATGTCCTCGCTGCGGCGTTCGACGAGACCGTCCGTGTAGAGGACGGCCGTGGAACCGGGCGGCAGCGCGATCGTCCCCGAGGTGTGGACCCAGCCGCCGGTGCCGAGCGGCGGTCCGGTCGGGTCCTCGGCGCGGTGGACGGTGCCGTCCTCGTCGCACACGAGGATCGGGAGATGGCCGGCGGAGGAGTAGACGAGGTGGCCCTCGTTCGGATCGTGGACCGCGTAGACGCAGGTGGCGATCTGGCTGGCGTCGATCTCGGCCGCGAGGACATCGAGGAGCTGCAGCACCTCGTGCGGCGGCAGATCGAGACGGGCGTAGGCGCGAACCGCGGTGCGCAGCTGGCCCATGACGGCGGCGGCCCTGACCCCGCGCCCCATCACGTCACCGATGACGAGCGCCGTACGGCCCGCCCCGAGGGTGATGACGTCGTACCAGTCGCCGCCGACCGCCGCGTCCGTGCCGCCCGGCTGGTAGGTGGCCGCGATCCGCAGGTCGTCGGGCTGTTCGAGCTCCTGCGGGAGAAGGGAGCGCTGGAGGGTGACGGCCGTTTCACGGTGGCGGCGCTCGCTGGCCCGGAGACGCTCCGCCGCCTCGGCGTGGTCGGTGACGTCGGTCGCGTAGACGAGCACGCCCGCCTCACCCGTGCCGTCCCCGCTCTGCGGACCACCGGCGGCCACCGGGGTGCAGGTCACGGTGTACGAACCGCCCGCGAGGACCTTGCGGGACTTGACCGTACGGGGCGTGCCACTGCGCAGGACCTGGTCCATGAGGGGCAGCAGGCTGAGCTCGGACAGCTCCGGCATGGCCTCGGCGGCGGGTTCACCGCGGTTCCGTGGGCCGAAGGCGGCCGTGTACGCGTCGTTGACGTAGGTGATGCGGTGCTCGGGGCCGTGGAGCAGCGCGACGGGGGCGGGGAGCCGGCCGAGGATCTCGGGGGCTGAGAGGTGTTCCAGGGAGGGGCCGGCCGTAGAGGGTTCGGGGGCGGCGTCCGATGGTGTGGGTGCGGTCCTGGGGCGTACGGATTCGGCGCGGGCGGCGGGTACGGAATTGTGGTCGTCCCGCGCGGCGGCTCGACGCTGCGTTCCGGGAAGGCGGGCGCTCCAGCGCGTGAAGTTCACGGAATTTCTGGCCTCGTGTGTCGGTCTGGTCCGCTCGGGCGAGCTGCTTCGTCGGCCGGTACCTGTGCCGGTCGTTGCCGTACGTCTGCCGGTACGTCTGCCTGTCGGGGCACCGCGGTGGTCCCCCGGGAAGGCGCAGCCGGGTCTCTTCTTGCTGGTGGTCGTCGCTGCCGGTCACTGTAGGTGACTGCGGAACGGGTCACTCTGTGCAGGTGTGGGCCCACCTATGGTCACACGCCCAGTCTGACCGACCGTACTGACAGTTGTCGTACGACTGCGGGTACGGCGGCCGAACCGCGGCCGCTCTCCGACCGTCGGCGGTGGTCGGAGGCGGTCGGAGGCGGTCGACGGTGCTGGTCGGCGACGGCCCCGGGGCGGCGTGCGCCCGTTCCGTGGGCCGTGGGCCAGGGCCGCGGACCAGGGGTTCAGCCGGATGTCTGCGGCGGGCCGTCGTCCTTCTGCGGTTTGTCGCCGGGGCGCTCGGCGTTCCCTTCCCTCCCGGGAGGTCCGGGGTGTGGGTGGCCGCCGGCCGCGAGTGCGAATTCGGCGCGCGGATGTTCGAGGGAGCCGAGGGAGACGATCTCGCGCTTGAAGAGTCCGGCCAGGGTCCACTCGGCAAGGACGCGTGCCTTCCGGTTGAAGGTGGGCACCCGGCTGAGGTGGTACACGCGGTGCATCAGCCACGCGGGGTACCCCTTGAGCTTGCGGCCGTAGACATGGGCGACGCCCTTGTGGAGGCCCAGCGAGGCGACGGATCCGGCGTAGGAGTGCCGGTAGTCCTTGACGGGTTGTCCGGCGAGGGTGGCGAGGATGTTCTCCGCGAGGACCTTGGCCTGACGGACCGCGTGCTGGGCGTTCGGCGCGGTCTCCCTGCCGGGCTCCGAGGAGGTGAGGTCGGGAACGGCCGCAGCGTCCCCGGCCGCCCAGGCGTGCTCGACGCCGTCGACGCGGAGGGCAGCGGTACAGCGGAGCCGGCCGCGCTCGGTGAGGGGCAGGTCGGTCGCGGCGAGCAGCGGCGCGGGTTTGACGCCCGCGGTCCACACCAGGGTGCGGGTCGGGAAGCGGGAGCCGTCGCTGAGGACCGCGATCCGGCCCTCGCAGCTGTCGAGACGGGTGTCGAGCCGTACGTCGATGTTGCGGCCCCGCAGTTCCCGGACGGCGTACCTGCCCATCGCCTCGCCGACCTCGGGCAGGATGCGGCCGGTCGCCTCGACCAGGATCCAGCGCAGGTCCGTGGGCTTGATGTTGTGGTAGTACCGCGCGGTGTAGCGGGCCATGTCCTCCAGCTCGGCGAGCGCCTCGACACCCGCGTACCCGCCGCCGACGAAGACGAAGGTGAGGGCCGCGTCGCGGATCGACGGGTCCCGGGTCGCGGAGGCGATGTCCATCTGTTCGATGACGTGGTTGCGGAGCCCGATGGCCTCCTCGACGGTCTTGAAGCCGATGCCGAAGTCGGCGAGGCCGGGGACCGGGAGGGTGCGCGAGACGGATCCGGGTGCGATGACGATCTCGTCGTAGGGGATCTCGACGGCACCGGTGCCGTCCTCGGCGGTCGCGAGCGTCGTGACGGTCGCGGTGCGTTTGGCGTGGTCGACGCGCTCCGCCTCGCCGATGACGATCGTGCAGTACTTCAGGACCCGGCGCAGCGGTACGACGACATGGCGCGGCGAGATCGAACCGGCCGCGGCCTCGGGAAGGAACGGCTGGTACGTCATATAGGGCTCCGGCGTGACCACCACGATCTCGGCCTCACCGCTCTTCAGTCTCTGTCTCAGCTTCCGCTGGAGACGCAGTGCGGTGTACATCCCGACGTAACCGCCGCCGACGACGAGAATGCGTACACGCGGCCTGGTGCCGGGGGTCGTCCCCCGGGAATCTGGAGCCATCACCATCCCATGACGCACCGGAGTCCGGAGTTTGTCCACAGGCCCGGCAAATTGTGTGACCGGAGCGCTTCGGTCCCCCGGCGGGTGACAGTCACCGCGTATCCCGGCAGCGGTGCAGGTCAGGCATGGCGGGAGGGGGCGTGGGCATGGGGCGAATCAGGGTTCAACCGGTCCTTGCTCCGATCGGGGGGCGCTCCGTGCGGAACTACCCTCTTCTGAATTGAGCCGGGCTCAACTATGTTCGTACCCCGTCGGGGTGTCTGATTCGGACGATGATCCGCACACCGGCTGACACGGCGGGGAAGTCTCCGGGGGGAGACGTCATAACCGGGGGAAGTTATGCACATTCAGGATTTGCATGGGCACAGCGCTGTCACCTCTGCTTCGGAGGGCCACGGACGGCTGAGCCCGGTGGGAGCGGTCGCGACGGTCGCCGGGGGCGGACTGGGCAACGCGGTCCGCTCGGCGCCGCTCCGCGTGGACGCGCAGCGCAATCTGGAACACGTCCTGCGCGCCGCACGTGAGGTGTTCGGCGAGCTGGGGTACGGCGCGCCGATGGAGGACGTGGCACGCCGCGCCCGGGTCGGTGTCGGTACGGTCTACCGGCGCTTCCCGAGCAAGGACGTGCTGGTGCGCCGGATAGCCGAGGAGGAGACCTCGCGGCTCACCGACCAGGCGCGGTCCGCCCTGGGGCAGGAGGACGAGCCGTGGTCGGCGCTGTCCCGTTTCCTGCGGACGTCGGTGGCCTCGGGAGCGGGCCGGCTGCTGCCGCCGCAGGTGCTGCGGGTGGGGGCGGATCCGGAGGATGCGGCCGCCGTGCCGGGTTCGGCCGACGGCGAGAAGCGGGTCCCGCATCAGCGGCAGGTGGCGCAGCCCGATCTCCGGGTGGTCGCACCGCGCTCCGCCGCCGAGGAGGGCATCGACGACGACTCCGGCGCGGGCGAGTTGCTGGAAGTCGTGGGCCGACTGGTCGACCGCGCACGGGAGTCGGGGGAGCTCCGGGGCGATGTGACGGTGGCGGACGTGCTGCTGGTCATCGCCACCGCGGCACCGGCACTGCCGGATCCCGCTCATCAGGCCGCCGCGTCCGCGCGACTGCTGGACATCCTGCTGGAGGGCCTGCGTTCCCGGCCCGTGTAGGCGTGCGCCCCGCCTTCCGGGCGGGTCCGGCAGGTGTCCGTCCTTCGCAGGGCCGGTGTCCGGCCCTGCGGGGCGGTCGTCCGTCGCTCACGAGGCGGTCGTCCGTCCCCCCGCAGGGCGGTCCCCGCGGGGCCGGCGTGCCGCGCGGAACTCACGGGCGGGGCGGACATCCGTACGGCTGCGGGGTGCGGGTACTCCCTCGATGGGGTGATGCCGCGCGCCTCATGCGTGGGAAGACACCTCGGACGAGTGGTTGCCCGGGCTGAGGGCTCGCCGCGGTAGGGCTCTGTGGCACTCTGGCCCCGGTATTACGGGTCCGAAGGTGCATACGGGGGCTTCCGCGATGAGCGGTGACGCGCAGCAGGAAGAACCGGCCGACGGCATCACGGGTGGCGGCACGGGGACCGGCGAGCCGTTCACCGGCCAGGTGCCGAGCCAGGCCGGCTCCGGACGATCGGGAGGTGGCCGGGCGGAGGGCGGCACCGTGCTGCCCGGCCCATGGACGGCGCCCGCCGCCGACGCGGGGGCCGAGGCGGGTGCCACGTACGCCGTGCCCCTCCAGCGTGAGGGGCGCGCGGGTTCCGCCGATCCCGGGCCCTCCGACGCCCAGTTGATCCAGGGCATGCGGACCGGCGACGACCGGGCGTACGAGGAGTTGTTCCGGCGCCACTCCGGGGCGGTGCGCCGCTACGCCCGCAGTTGTTGCCGCGACGCCCACACCGCCGACGACCTGACGGCCGAGGTGTTCGCACGGACCCTCCAGGCGGTACGGGGCGGGAAGGGGCCGGAGGAAGCCGTTCGGGCCTACCTGATGACCGCTGTCCGGCATGTCGCCGCCGCGTGGACGAAGAGCGCGAAACGGGAACAGCTCATCGACGATTTCGCGGTGTTCGCCGCGCAGGCCACGCGTACCTCCGAGCTCGCGGAGGCCGACACGCTCGATCTCGGCGCCGATGTGCTGGCCATGCACGAGGCGGACCGTTCCATGGCCATGGAGGCGTTCCGCAGTCTGCCGGAGCGCTGGCAGGCCGTGTTGTGGCACACCACCGTGGAGGAGGAGTCGCCGAGCGAGGTCGCCCCGCTGTTCGGCCTGACCGCCAACGCCACGGCGGTGCTGGCCGTCCGGGCCCGCGAAGGGCTCAAGCAGGCCTACCTCCAGGCCCATGTGAGCCAGGCGCTGACAGCGGGCGGAGACTGCGCCCGGTACGCCGACCGGCTGGGCGCCCATGCCCGGGGCGGACTGCGGAGCCGGGCCGAGCGCGGGCTGCGCAAGCATCTGGACGAGTGCGCGAAGTGCCGGATCGCCGCCGGTGAGTTGAAGCACGTGAACGCCGGGATCCCGGCGCTGCTTCCGGTCGCCGTCATCGGCTGGTTCGCCGCGGGTTACGCGGTCAAGGCGGCGGGAGTCGTGGCGGGCGGGACGATCGGCGCGGCAGGTGCCGGGGCAGCCGCCGCCGCGACGGGCGGTACCTCCTCCGGGAGCACGGCAGGTGGAGCCGCAGCGGCCGAGGGACTCGGTGCGCCGGTGAAGGTGGGCATCGTGGCCACGGTGGCCGTGGCGGCCGCGGCCGGGCTGGTGTGGGCCCTGGTCGGCGACGACCGGTCGGCCTCCGAGCCGAAACCGGCGGCCAAGCCGCCGGCGGCGGCCCCCGCCGTGCCGACACGCGCTCCCCGGCCGGCTCCACCGACTCCGCCGGCCCCCGCGCCGCCCCCCGCGCCCGAGCCGACACCCGAGCCCGATCCGACACCTTCCCCCACGCAGGCACCGCCCGCGCCGGAGCCGGCCCCCGAGCCCACGAGGCCGGAACCGCCCGCACCGGCACCGCCGGAACCCAGCCCGGAGCCACCCGCTCCGAGCACCCCACCGCCGCCGCCCGAGGTCTACCAGGTCAACGAACTGGCGTACTCCGTGGCAGGGGATCACACGGAGCCGGAGATCGTCCTGGGTGAGACCCGGGGGGTGGTGTGGCAGCGCACCGAGCTGTCGATCGGCTCGACGACGTACGCCCATGGCGTCACCGTCCACGCCCGCTCGTCGGTCGCGATCCGGCTCAACCGCCCATGCACCCGCTACCAGGCGATGGTCGGCGTGGACGACCTGACGGAGACGCTCGGCCCGGTGCGCTTCTCCGTGGTCGGTGGTGACGGGGCACGGCTGTGGGAGTCGCCAGTGATGCGGGGCGGAGACCCGGCGGTGGCGGCGAGCGTCGGCGTCGAGGGGCAGGGGACGATCCGGCTCGAGGTGGAGCCCGCGGGTCCGCTCGGCGGGCTGACGCTGGCCGACTGGGCGGAATCACGGATCAGCTGTCGCTGAGCTCCCCGAGGAGGAGGCGGCCCAGGACGTCGTCCCCGGTGAGGGCGCGTCCCGCCGCGCACTCCGCTTCGTACGCCTCGGCCGCCCGGGCCGCACCCGGCCCGGCCGTCTGCCGACGGCGGAACCCGGGCCCCGGTCCACGGGCGCGGGCACGCGGGCCGGGGTCTCCCGTATGGATTCGGCTACAGGTACGGCTACGGCTGAAGCGTCCGGCGGGCCGGGACCACGCCGCCCGCCACCGCCCGCTGCCGCGGGGCCGCCGTGCCCGTCCAGCAGGTGCCCCGGCGGGTGATCAGGCGGCGGAGCCAGAGCTCCGTGGAGGCGAGGGCGGCCAGGCCGTCCAGGGGCAGAGGTTCGCCCTCGGAGGCCGCGCGCAGCGCCTTCCGTACGACGCGGGCCTCGATCAGGCCCGCGTCGGCGAGCAGCGGGGCGTCGAAGAGGGCGATCAGCTCCGGGAGTGCCGTGCGCAGGCCGATGCGGCCCGCCGCGTCCGAGGTGGCCTGGGACGGGGTGCCCCAGCCGGGCGGCAGTTCATGGATTCCCGCACCCGCGAGGACCCGGCGCAGGATCGCGGCCCGCGCGCCGGGCTGGACGCGCAGCGACTCGGGGAGGGCCCTGGCCGCCCGTACGACCTGGTTGTCGAGGAACGGGGCGTGCAGGCGCTGGCTGCGGACCTCCGCGGCCTGCTCCAGGATCCGCTGGTCGGCCGCGTGCCGGGCGAGCGCCGCCCGGGCGCGGGCCTCCCCCGGGCGCTGGACCGACGCCGGCCGGATCGCCGCCTCCTGGAGCCGGACCGCCACTTCGGCGAGTGCCTCACCGGTGAGCCAGCGCGCGGCCGGGCCGGGCCGGGACCAGGTCAGGGCGGCGAGCGAGGCGGCGGCCGGGGTGTCGAGGTCGGGGGCGTAGCGGTTGGCGTCCGGCAGCAGGCCGGCAGCCGATTCGAGTCCGGTGCGGTACGACGTGCGGGCCAGCCGTCGGGCGGCGCGGTAGACGGCCACCGGGACGAACAGGGAGTGCGCCGAGGGCCTTTCGGCCCGGGCGAGCGCGGCGACGGGACGCAGGATGTGGCGTCTGCGCCGGTCCATGAGGAGGTCGGCGAGCCGTGCGGGGTGCGCGTCGAGGACCTGCCGGGCTCCGTGGCCGACGAAGTGGTCGGCGCTTCCCGCGGTAAGCCGGCGGCGGTGGCGTTCGGCTACGACGAGCGAAGGGGCGGGTTCGTCGGTGAGCGGGCCGCTCTCCAGCGACGCGTAGGGCAGGGCCTCCTCGCCGGCCGCGACGACCACGTGGTGCAGGCGGGGGTTGGCCGCGATGACGCGGGCACGCTCCAGCTCGTCCTCGCGGCCCTGTGTGGACAGGTCGTTGAAGGTCACGGCGAGCAGTCGCTCACCCGCTCCCGTGCCGTGCCCGAGGACGGTGCCGGGGAGTCCGGGCAGCCCGGCGGCCAGCAGGGCCAGGGTGGCGGAGGCGCTGCCTCCGGAGAGGTCGGAGCCGATGCCGGGTACGGGTGCCCCACGGGCCGCGCGGCGCTCGGCGGGCCCCATGCCCGGTACGGGACCCGGATCCGGCGGCAGGGTCTCCGGGGCGTGGCGCGGAGCCGTGAGCCGGGCCCGTACGGCTTCGACCAGCGCGTCCCGTACGCCCTCGACGGCGCTCACGGGGTCGGTCTGGGGGGCCGCGACGGCGAGTGAGGCCACCGCCTCGTACCCGGTGATCTCGCGCGAGCCCTCCCGGAGGATCAGCGCGTGCCCCGGGGGGATCCGCTTCACGCCCGCGTACGGTGTGCCGTCGCCCAGCGCTTCCGGGCTCTCGGGGCAGGCGAGCAGCGCGGCCAGGTGGCCGATGTCCAGCTGGGCCTCGATGAGATCGGCGAGCGGGAGGGCGGCTGTGGCGTACGCGGTGCCGTTGGCCCACGGGGTGTGGAAGACGGGGCGCGCTCCGGCGAGGTCCCCGGCGACGGTGATACGGCGGCCGATCTGCGCGACGGCCGTGTAACTGCCCGGCCAGGCGGTGAGATGGCGCAGTGCCCCTCCGCGGGCTGCCAGCAGCCCGACCCGGAGCTGTTCGTCGGTGGCCCCGCAGCAGCCGAGGACCGCGAGGCGGGTGGTGGGCGCGCCCTCGGGGGTGGCGACCGTGATCACGCGGATCTCGTCGGGGCGCCAGTCACCCACGGCCCAGAGCGGATCAGGGTCCCCCCACAGGAGTTGGGAACCCACGGGGTGGACCGTGCGCCCCTCCCCGTGGTCGCCGACCGCGCCCACCGTGCCGAAGCTCGCGGCGATACTGCTCCACCCCACCAACCAACGCATCGCCGCCTCCACAGGCTGTGGACGAACCGGCGTGCCAGGACCCGGGAACGCCGCTGCGGACATGCTGCCACGACAGAGGCACCTGGGAGGGGGTACGGGCGGCGCACACAGGATGCGCATGCGCCCCTGGCAAGGGCCTGGCGCCACCTCACCGGATCCCACCACAACGGAACGGCTGCTCCCGGGAGTTGCCCCGCACGGCCCCTGAACACGGTCCCCGCCTCGGCCAGGCCGAGGAACAGACGTAAACCGGCCATAGCCGGACCGTTCCCGGAGACGCCATCCGACCGTCTGGATCCAGCCATTCTCAGATCGCGATCCGCTCGCGCGTTTCACTCCGGAGGAGCTTCCGAAGGGCCGCCGGAAGGGCTTCCACAGGCTCGGACGACACCCCGGCCGCGCCCGGCGGGGCGCCGGACCGGATCCCGGGAAGGCTCACCCCGGCCCCGGTGACGCGTCGGCCGGCGCATCCCCCCGGTGCGCCGGCCCACCCGCCTCGTCCCCCTGGAACCGTGCCCTTCGGCGCACAGTCCGGGAGGTGTTCGTCACCTCCCGGACCGGTTCGCCGCCCGCGGGGATTGGGGCGGCGGTCTCCCCCAGCCCACTGAGTCCAGTGCAGCGGGCCGACCCACGCGGTACCCATGGAAGCGCTCCCTTGCAGGCCAGGGCAGAGCGCACGGCCAGGCGCACGGCCACACACCGGGGGCACGACGCTCTTGCTCCGGGCCGCCCGATGACCGCCGTGTGACTCCGCGCGCGGTGCCGCACCCGTATCCGTGGACGCACCCGGTACGCGGCCGGTGAACGGGGCGGCGCACCGGCGGCCGGCGTCGCGGACCACGGCGGTGGGGCGCCGGGGCGGCGTCGGGGCGGACAACATTCCCGCCATCCGGACGGCTGCCCCTTAACGGTAGGGATGCGGCGAACTACCCTGGGTTTACCGATGTTCTCAGCAGGGCGGCATATTCCACGGGGCTCAGCCAAATGCGTGTGCGGCCGGAGTGCCCGGGACCGTACCTGGGGAGAACACGGTACGAATGCCGCGCGCCTCACGGTGTCGCGGCGGCCGTCTGTGTGTCGAGGGGTGGCGCATGTCCAGGGAGCAACGCGGGCCGAACGAGAAGCTCGGCACGGTTCTCGCCCTCGCGGGAATCAGTAACGCCGGGCTCGCCCGGCGGGTCAACGACCTCGGAGCGCAGCGCGGTCTGACACTTCGCTACGACAAGACCTCGGTGGCCCGCTGGGTCGCCAAAGGCATGGTGCCGCAGGGTGCGGCGCCCCATCTCATCGCGGCGGCGATAGGGGCCAAACTCGGCCGTCCGGTGCCGCTGCACGAGATCGGGCTCGCCGACGCCGACCCCGCGCCGGAGGTCGGCCTGGCGTTCCCGCGCGACGTGGGCGAGGCGGTGCGCTCGGCGACGGATCTCTACCGGCTGGACCTGGCGGGCCGGCGCGGCGGCGGCGGAATCTGGCAGTCGCTCGCCGGTTCCTTCGCCGTGAGCGCGTATGCGACCCCCGCGTCCCGATGGCTCATAACACCCGTTGATCCGTCGGTCGCCCGGGACTCGACGGCCGCCCAGGCCGCGATCCTGGGCACCCGGGGCGCAGTCGGCGGCCGGGGCGCACCGGGGGCGCAGATCGGGGTGCCCGTCCAGCCGGGGCCCGACACCGTGTCCGACGCCTCCCCCCTCCGGGTCGGCCACAGCGATGTGGCCAAGCTCCGCGAGGCCGCCCAGGACGCGCGCCGCTGGGACTCCAAGTACGGCGGGGGCGACTGGCGTTCCTCCATGGTTCCGGAGTGCTTACGCGTCGACGCCGCACCCCTGCTCCTGGGCTCGTACAGCGACGAGGTGGGCCGGGCACTCTTCGGCGCCTCGGCGGAGCTGACCCGGCTCGCCGGGTGGATGGCGTTCGACACCGGCCAGCAGGAGGCCGCGCAGCGCTACTACATCCAGGCGCTGCGTCTGGCCCGGGCCGCCGCCGACGTGCCGCTCGGCGGATACGTACTGGCGTCGATGTCGCTCCAGGCGACCTACCGGGGCTTCGCCGACGAGGGCGTGGATCTCGCGCAGGCGGCGGTCGAGCGCAATCGCGGCCTCGCCACCGCACGGACCATGAGTTTCTTCCGGCTCGTGGAGGCGCGTGCCCACGCGAAGGCGGGCGACGCACCGGCCGCGGGGGCCGCTCTCAGGGCGGCCGAGAGCTGGCTGGAGCGTGCCCGGGCCGGTGACATGGACCCGTCCTGGCTCGGCTTCTACTCGTACGACAGGTTCGCCGCCGACGCCGCCGAGTGCTACCGCGACCTGAAGGCGCCCCGGCAGGTGCGGCGCTTCACGGAACAGGCCCTGTCCAGGCCCACCGAGGAGTTCGTCCGCTCGCACGGGCTGCGGCTCGTCGTGTCGGCGGTCGCCGAGCTGGAGTCCGGCAATCTGGACGCGGCCTGCGCGGCGGGGACACGCGCGGTGGAGGTGGCCGGGCGCATCTCCTCGGCGCGCACCACGGAGTACGTCCGCGATCTGCTGCACCGCCTCGAACCGTACGGGGACGAGCCGCGTGTCGCCGAGCTGCGGGAGCGGGCCCGTCCGCTTCTGGTCGCCCCGGTGTAGTGGCCCGCGCAGCGACCCTCGCAGCGACCCTCGCAGCGGCCCGGTGGGGCGGAACACCGGATCATCCCGTTATGCCCGGTCCGGGCCCCCGGATCGGCGCCACGCCCCTGCCGCCCCTGGTTTGAGCCCGTTGTCAGTGGGTCAGTGCACTATCGGGGTGGGAGGTGGCGTGATGATGACGCACGCGGCGTACGACTGCGATGTGCTGGTGATCGGCGGCGGGATCGTCGGTCTGTCGACCGCGTACGCGCTCGCGCGCACCGCGCCCGGCACCCGGGTGACGGTGCTGGAGAAGGAGTGGGGCCCCGCGAGACACCAGACCGGGCGTAACAGCGGGGTGATCCACAGCGGTATCTACTACGCCCCGGGTTCACTCAAGGCGCGCTACGCGGTGCGGGGCGCCGCCGAGCTGGTCGACTTCTGCGCCGAGCACGGCATCGCGCACGCGGTGACGGGCAAGCTGATCGTGGCGACCGCCAGCGACGAGCTGCCGAGGCTGCACGGACTGGTCCAGCGGGGCCGTGAGCACGGCCTGCCGGTCCGGGAGCTCGGCCCCGCCCAGATCGCGGAGTACGAGCCGGAGGTGCGCGGGCTCGCGGCGATCCGGGTCGGGACGACCGGGGTGTGCGACTTCGCCGCGGTGGCCGCCCGGTTCGCCGCCGAGGTCGGCGCGTCCGGCGGACAGGTCCGGTACGGCGCGGAGGTCGTCGCCGTCGACCGGCGCCCCTGGGGCGTCGCCGTGCGGACGGCCGACGGCCAGGTTGTCCGGGCCCGGGTGCTGGTCAACTGCGCGGGGCTGCACAGCGACCGGATGGCCCGGCTCGCGGGCGACGAACCTGGTGTGCGGATCGTGCCGTTCCGCGGGGAGTACTACGAGCTGGCCAGGCCGGAGCTGGTGCGCGGGCTGGTCTATCCGGTGCCGGACCCGGCGTTCCCCTTCCTCGGGGTGCATCTGACCCGCGGTGTCGACGGCACGGTCCACGTCGGGCCGAACGCGGTGCCGGCCCTGGCCCGTGAGGGGTACGGCTGGCCGGTCGTGCGTCCGGGTGAGCTGGCCGCGACCCTGAGCTGGCCGGGCTCCTGGCGGATCGCCCGGCGGCACTGGCGGTACGGGGTCGGCGAGGTGCACAGATCCCTGTCGAAGCGTGCGTTCACCCGGGCCGTCCAGCGGCTCCTGCCCGAGGTGACGGAGGACGACCTGCGGCCGTCCCCGGCCGGGGTCAGGGCCCAGGCGGTGCTGCGCGACGGCACGCTGGTGGACGACTTCCTGATCCGGGAGGCCCCGCACACCGTGCACGTGCTGAACGCCCCGTCGCCCGCGGCCACCGCTTCGCTGCCCATCGGGAGGGAGGTGGCGCGGCGGGCTCTGCTGCGGGCTCGCGCGACGGGATGGAAGCCGCCCGCCGTAGAATCGGGTCATTGTGTCTGAGCCTGTGAACCCCACCCCAGAGACGCCCGGCGCCACCGCGGACGCGGACGCCGAGGCACTGCGCGCCGCCTCCTTCGAGCGGCAGCGCAGGCTGCGCCAGGAGCCCCGCTTCCCCGGCGGACCCGCCGCCGACCCGGCGGGCTCGCACCACGAGCGCCGGATCCGCAGCTTCCAGCCGCGCCGCAGCCGCGTGACCGTCGGCCAGGAGGACGCCCTCAAGCGGCTGTGGCCGAAGTGGGGCCTGGACATCGACGGCCTCCGCGTCCTCGACCTGCCGACGCTGTTCGACGGTCTCCCGGTGGTCCTGGAGATCGGTTTCGGCATGGGCGAGGCCACCGCGCAGATGGCCGCCGACGACCCGGGCACCGGAATCCTGGCCGTCGACGTGCACACCCCGGGCCAGGGCAACCTCCTCGGTCTCGCGGACCGGGCGGGCGTGACCAACGTCCGGGTCGCCAACGGTGACGCGATCATCCTGCTCCGCGAGATGCTGGAGCCGGCGGCGCTGGACGGGCTCCGGGTGTACTTCCCCGACCCCTGGCCGAAGAAGCGGCACCACAAGCGGCGACTGATCCAGCCGGAGTTCCTCGACCTGGTGGCGCGGCGGCTGAAGCCCGGCGCTGTCGTGCACTGCGCGACGGACTGGGAGCCGTACGCGGAGCAGATGCTGGAGGTGCTCACGGCGCACCCCCTGTTCGAGAACACCGCCGCCGACGGCGGCTACGCGCCCCGTCCGGCGTTCCGGCCGCTGACCCGCTTCGAGGGGCAGGGCCTGGACAAGGGCCATGTCGTGCACGACATCCTGTTCACCCGGACCGCGGACCGCTAGTGCCGCATCAGGCAACGTTCGCCCTGTTCACGACCTCGCGGAGGCGTTCGTCGGCGGCGTGCTTGTTTCCCCAGATGCTGGAGCGACGGATCATGCTGCCCTGCTCAAGTTGTCGAGCACGATCGCGATGCGGATCTCGGGCGGGTAGAGACTGCGCAGGTAACGGCAGACCTCCAGGAACCTTGTCCGTGGCTCTGTTCGCGAGATCGGACAGCATTTATTCACCGGATCGGGAGGCACCTGGCCAACTCTCCCGAACGGAATACTCACGGGTCCGGACAGCACGGGCACCTGTAAGCGTGACCGGTGGGGTGACCTGACGTCTCCATCCATGAGTCGAACTACGCCGCCCCGTCCGGTGAACGTCGAGGCGCTCTTCCCAAAGCTGGGCGCGTTGCGCGGTACGACGACCCGGTTGCACCCGCGGCCGGGGCATCCGGACGTGTCGGTCAGCTCGGTCGGCGGCCCTTTGCTGTGGCCGGCCGACGAACCCTGGCCGGTCTGCACCGAGCCGCACAAGCGCAGTAGCGGGTACCGCATCGCGGACATTCGGCGTGAGCGCCAGGTGCTCGCGGATGTCCGGGCCCGTGGTCGGCCCACCGACGAGGAACGGGTCCTTCTCGAGGAGCTCGGCCGCAGGCACCGCGAGCGGGAGATCGCCGACACCGATCCGATGCCGCTGATCGGCCTGGTCCAGCTGTACCGGCGGGACGTACCAGATCTCCCGCCCGGCCCGGACACATGTGACCTGCTCCAGGTCTTCTGGTGTCCGTTCGAGGCCCATGGTCCCAGCCGCTACGGCTTGGCCCCGCACGTGCGCTGGCGCCACTCCGACCAGGTCGCCGTGCCGCTGGACACTCCGCCGCCGCAGCCGGCGCTGGTCGGCTTCGACGGCGCGGTCGCCGAGCCATGCGTGCTGCACCCGGAACAGGTCGTCACCTACCCGTACGCCGACTCACTGCCGGCCAGGCTGTGGCGAAAGATCAACTCCTGGGAGGACGCGGAGGAGCGCAGAGCGGAACGACGCGGCCTGGACGACGAGCCGGTCACCTACCACCATGACCTGTCGATTCCCCAGGGCTGCCGCGTGGGTGGATTCCCCTCCTGGCACACGACCGACCCCCACCCGATGAACTGCGAAGCCTGCGCCGCCCCGATGATCCTGCTGTTGACCCTCGACAGCTGGGAGTGGAGCGGCGCCAACGGCAGCTGGATGCCCCAAGAGGAATGGGCCGCCGCCGAGCGCCTACGGGACCGCTGCCCCACGCAGCTCACGATCGGCCGAGACGGCCTGCTGAACATCTTCGCCTGCCCCACCGAGCCCGGACACCCGCACCGATGGAGCCTCCAATAGGCCGGACAGAACTTCTCGGACCGGGCGCTGTCACCTGCCGTGAACATCGGACAGGACACCGCGCAGGTGCCTCCCCAACCCGTGAACAACTGACTTCATAACTCGTGAACAAAGCCATGGTCCGCTTCTTCTTCGGTTTGATGTGACACCGTAGAGCCTGCCCTTGGCCAGGTCGTAGGCAGCGAACAGGTGCCGGACCCCGTGCGGGCGGGTGTAGGGCGCCCGCCGGCGGGGCCTCGGTTCCCGGGCGGGTCCTTGTGGCTGCCGCCGCGCTCGGTCCACTGCCGCCCGGGGTGGGGCTGGAAATTGAGCGGCCCGAACTCGTCGATGCAGAAGACGACTTCGGCTCGCCTTCCTCGGGTATGACCTCACCGTCGGCGATCGCGTAGAGGTGTTCGACCTGGGCCTTCTTGGCCGCGTGGTCGTGTGAGGTCTTCCAGGTCTTTATGCATTGAAATCAGACGCCTTCCTCGCGGAGCAGGGCCCGAAGGCCCTCGTGGCTGATGTCGTCGAACGCCCCCTCGGCTACCAGGAAGTCGGCCAGCCTGGCTGGACTCCAGGTCGAGAACGGCAAGCCGTGCTCGGCTGGCTTGGACTTGGCGATCTTCTTGATCTCCCGGCCGGTCCCGGCGAACAGGGTCTGGTCCATGGAAGATTCAACAGAGGCGGGACGGGTCCGGCGGACACGGTGGGAAGCACATTCCGCTCGGCCCGGACCAGGTCGCGGTGAGCATCCGCCAACGCCGCGCGGGTGCGTCGAGGAGATCGCCGTCGCGCCCGCCGGCCGGGAGAGGGTGACGCTCGCCGCGGGCGTGGAGGTGCTGCCGTTGATCACCCAGGGCTGGCAGATATACTTCGTAGCTCGATATATGCTCGATGCATGCGCAGACAGAATCCTCCCTTGACGGAACCGCAGTACTTCATCCTTGCTGCACTCATGGATGGTCCGTTGCACGGTTACGGCATCATCAAGGCTGCCGAGCAGGCCACCGACGGGCGGCTCCGGATCGCTGTCGGCACTCTCTACGGCGCGCTGGAGCGGATGGAGCGGGCCGGGCTGGTGGCCGCCGGCCATGAGGAGATCGTGGACGGGCGGGCGCGGCGCTACTACCGGCTCACCGAGGACGGCACCGAGGCGCTCGGCCGGGATGCGCTGCGGATGCAGCAGGCGGCGGCCGTCGTCATCGGACACTCGCGGGATGCCGGAGCGGCCCCGGCATGAACCGTCTGCTGCTTGCGGCCTATCCCGAGCCCTACCGTTCCCGGCATGGAGAGGAGGTGCTGGCCTGCCTGTCCGAGGCGTACACCGGCCGCTCCTGGCCCCCGCCGCGGGAAGTTGCCGCCCTGGTGCGCGCCGGGGTGCAGGCCCGCGCCCGTGCCGTCGTCGACGACACGGCCCGGCCGTGGTGGCTGGACGGCATCCATCTGGCCGCCCTGGCCCTCGCCGCGCTAGCGCTGGTTCCGTACTTGCAGGATGTGTGGCACTGGGCACTGCACATCGACCCCGGACAGCACGCCATCGCCTTCCACTTCTCCGGCTGGTACCCGTGGGCCGAAGGTCCCACGCGGATACGGCTGCTGCCCTACGGGCTGCTCCCGCTGGGCTGCCTGATCGCCCTGCTGCGCGGCAGAGCGTGGATCGCGCTGCCGGCCGCGGCAGCCATGATCTGGGCCGGCGCCACGTCCCACGGCCGCATCCTCTTCGGCGACGAGGGCAAGGCGGGCCTGAGCTACTACGGTCTTGGCGCCCCGATAACGGCCCGTGATCTGGTGCTCTCGGGGACGCTGTGCGCCGCGTGCGCCGTGCTGGCGCTCTGCCGTCCCAGCCGTCTGCGACGCCGCTCACACCGCTGGCTGGTCCCTGTCGTGCTCGCCATGTTCGTGGCCGGGGGCCTGCACATCATCTCCGTCAGTCCGACCTTCCAGCGCGGTCTGTTCGCCCTCGAAGTCGCCGCGCTGATCGCCGCGTGGGCGGCGACGGCCGCCACCGGCGACCGCCGGTGGCTGATCCCCGTCGCGGCGGTCGCGATCGTCCGCACGCAGGCGATCGTCGTCCGTCCGGACGCGTTCATGCAGTCCTTTCCGGACCTGGTCGTCCTCATCCTGCTGATCGCACCCCTCCCCGCCCTGGCGATCGCCGCCCAGCGCCGACAGGGGCAGGCACTCGCCGAATAGGAGCGGACCCCCCGGTGGGCCGACCGAGCCCGGAGGCCCACGTCGTGCCGCAACACGTGCGTGACCGAACTCCCCCCAACGGAAGAAACAGAGCGATGGCTCAGCACGATTCTCCGTCCCTGCCCGCGCACCGTCCGGGGGCCTCAAGGCAGGCCCCCGAGGCCCCCGACGACACCAGCCCGTCGTGTACGACGCGGCCGTGGATGCCGGCCCTGCTGTACACCCTGGGGTTCCTGACGGTCTACCTGCTCGCCATCTGCACCCCGTGGGGGCAACGAGCTGAGAACCCGTGGTTCTACCTCGGCATACAGGGTGGCGAAGCAGCATGGATCTACCCCCTGTCAGGATCGGTCTACGGCTCGACGCCCCTGCCGCCGCTGGAACTGAGCGCCGAGCCCACCGTGATGGCGGGCCTGGCCGTCATCGTGCTCCTCACCCTGGTGCGACGGTGCTGGCGACAGGGGTTCGCGGCGCTGGGGGTCGCCATTCTCGCGATCGGAGCCAAGGAGGTGTTCAAATCGACCGTGCCCCGCCCCGATCTGGTGGGCGCGCCCGAGAATCTCCTTGATCAGGGTTTTCCCAGCGGGCACACGGTCATCCCCGCCGCGCTGACCCTCGCCGCCGTCCTCGTGGTTTCCCCCCGCATCCGCCCCTACGTCGCCACGGCCGGTGTGCTGTGGCTCGCCTGCATCGCCGCCGCCACCGCGACCATGGGCGGCCACCGGCCCAGCGAAGTGCTGGGAGCCACCTTGCTCGCCTGTGCCTGTTACGGCCTCGCAACCTGGCTGCTGCCGCCGGCCGCCGCGCCAGGCGCCACGCGGAGCCCTCGTGCGCTGCATGTCATCGCCCTGGTGCTGGCACTGATCGTCGCCCTCGTTTCCGGCGCACGGCCCGACACCCTCACAAGGTCACTGGTCTCCGCGGCGACGGCCTTCATATGTGCGGCCCTGGTCTGGTACGCCACAGTCGGGCGGCCCGCACGCACCGCACGCCGCACACGTCCCGCACTGGACTGACCACCCGGCCGGCTCCGGGCGGGAACCGGTTGCATCCTGGCAGAGCGGCTGTCCGACGCCACCGCCCAGTCGTACCCACAAAGAGCAGGGCAGCATGATCCGCCGCTACATCATCTGGCGAAACCGCCATGCCGACGACCGGCACCTGCGCGCCGTCGTCGACAGGGCGGACGTTGCCTGATGCGGCACTAGCCGCGTCGCAGGGCGCGTCCCGCGAGGCGGCGACCGGCGTTGATCAGCCACCGCCGGGTGCCCGGATCCTCGCACCGTGGCCAGCTGTCGGTCCCCCTGGTTAGGGTCATGAGGTGTCCGAGAGGTCCGTGCAGCAGCAGCCGGTCGTCCCGGTTCTCGAGGAGCAGCGGCTCGACGAGTTCCCGGGCGCCGTTCCCGGGCGTGGCCAGTGGCGTTACCGGCCCCGCCGTGTCGGCATGGTCTGGCGCAGCAAGGCGTTCCGCGCGGGGGCGGTGATCGCCGTGCTCGCCCTCTGCGGTCTGGTGATCGTGTCCCTGGTGCGCGACCAGACGGGCACGGAGGGTTTTCTCGTCGGCCTGGGCCTGGCCGTGCTGCCCGTGCCGATGCTGATGGCGGCGTTCCGCTGGCTCGACCGGGTCGAGCCGGGCCCGTGGCGGAATCTGCTCTTCGCCTTCGCCTGGGGCGCGTGTGCCGCGGCTCTGGTGGCGATCATCGCCAACTCCTTCGCGACCCGCTGGATAGCCACGGCCACGGCCGACCCGGCGAGTGCCGACACCCTGGGGGCCACGGTCATCGCCCCCGTCGTCGAGGAGACCGCCAAGGCCGTCGCCGTGCTGCTGATCTTCCTGTTCCGCAGACGGGAGTTCGGCGGTGTCGTCGACGGCATCGTGGTCGCCGGGTTCACCGCGACGGGCTTCGCCTTCACCGAGAACATCCTCTATCTGGGCAACGCCTTCGGTGAGGACCAGCAGTTGGGGACCACGGGCCTCGCCTCGGTGACGGCCGGGACGTTCTTCGTACGGGTGGTGATGTCCCCGTTCGCGCACCCGTTGTTCACGGTGCTCACCGGCATCGGTTTCGGTATCGCCGCGCTCGGCGGACAGCGCCACCGGGTGCGCCGGATCGTGCTGCCGCTGCTCGGGCTCGTCCTCGCCATGGGGATGCACGCCCTGTGGAACGGCTCTTCGGCCTTCGGACCGTACGGCTTCTACGCGGTGTACGGGGCGTTCATGGTGCCCTCCTTCGGCCTGGTCACCTGGCTGGCCGTCTGGTCGCGCCAGCGGGAGCTGCGTACGCTCTCCGCCGAGCTCCCCGTCTACGCGTCGGCCGGCTGGCTGACTCCGGCCGAGCCGCTCGCACTGGCCTCCATGCGGGCGCGGGGCCTGGCCCGCGACATGGCCAGGCACTGGAACAGCCACCCGGACCGGGCCCGGGGCAGGGCCGCGGCCCGCGCGGTCGCGGAGTACGAGTCGTTCGCGACCTCATTGGCCGTGCTGCGTCACCGGGCCCGCCGCGACGGGGCGGGCCGGGACTTCGCCGTACGGGAGCAGGAGCTGCTGCACCACCTGTGGCAGCGCCGGGACATCGCCGGCCCGGCACTGACGTACGCGGCCCACGCGACGGGCCGCCTCCGCGCGCACCGTGTGCCGCCGCCCCCGTTCCCCCGGCAGGTCGCCCACGGCGCGCCGTATCCGCGGCAGCGGGTGCCGGCGCCGCACCGGCACTACGGCGGCTACAACCCGTATCTCCAGCCTGGTACGCGGCAGCCGGGCACCGGCGACGGGCCCGTACCGCCCGGTTGACGGCCGGGCGGTCGTCGACCGCGGGGCCGGGGAACCGCCGGTGCCCTCGGCAGCCACGCGCGGCGGCTGTCAGGCGGACGCCTCCGTCAGCTCCGCCAGCTGCTGCCCGGTCAGCCGCAGGTCGGCCACCGCCACGAGCGCGGGCAGCTGCTCGACCGTACGGGCGGAGGCGATCGGCGCGGCGACGGTCGGCCGGGCGGCCAGCCAGGCCAGTGCGACCGTGGCGATCTCCGCGTCGTGCTCCTGCGCGACCTTGTCCAGCGCCGCGAGCACCTTGCGTCCGCGCTCCGATTCCAGGTGCTGTCCCGCGCTTCCCGCCCGTGCGCTGTCGACCTCCGTGCCGGGCCGGTACTTCCCGGTGAGGAAGCCGGAGGCGAGCGCGAAGTAGGGGACGGCGGCGAGCCCGGCCTCGGCGGCCGTGTCGAGGAGCGCGCCCTCGTAGGTGCCGCGCGACACGAGGTTGTAGTGGGGCTGCAGCGCGACGTACCGGGCCAGGCCCTCACGCTCGGAGAAGTCCAGGGAGGCCCGGAGCCGCTCGGGGCTGATGTTGGAGGCGGCGATCTCCCGCACCGTTCCCGCCTTCACCAGCTGGTCGAGGGCGGTGATGATCTCCTCGACGGGGACGGTCTCGTCGTCGAAGTGCGTGTAGTAGAGGTCGATGTGGTCGGTGCCGAGCCGGCGCAGCGACGCCTCGGCCGCGCCCTTGATCGTGGCCGCGGACAGTCCCTTGTACGCGGGGTGGGCGCCGACCTTGGTGGCGACGACGACGTCGTCGCGGTTGGCCCGGGCGGCCAGCCACCTGCCGAGGATCGTCTCCGACTCACCGCCCTCGTTGCCCGGGACCCAGGCGGAGTAGGAGTCGGCGGTGTCGACGAAGTTGCCGCCCGCCGCGGTGTACGCGTCGAGGACGGCGAAGGACCGGTCCTCGTCCGCCGTCCAGCCGAAGACGTTGCCGCCGAGGGCGAGCGGGAATACCTGGAGGCTCGAGGAACCGAGCGGGCGCAGAGTCGTCATGACCGGCACCAACCGGTCAGCCGAGGCAACTATTCCGCGGACGCCACGTCGTGCCGGGACGGGCGCCACCTCATGCCGGTCCCGCGGCACCCTCGGGCCCCCGACGCGGACCGGCAGCCCTGACGTCGGGGGGTGTGCGTCAGGGCTGCCGGGGTTCGGGTGCGCCGCACGGACGCGCCACGTACGAGGACCGGATCCGTCGTACGGGTGCGGGGCTCAGACCGTCAGGCCCTTGCCGCGCAGCCAGCTCATCGGGTCGACGGCCGAACCGCCCGCGGTGTGGACCTCCAGGTGGAGGTGGGGACCGGTCGAGTTCCCGGTGGAGCCCACACGGCCGATGGTCTCGCCCGTGCTGACCTTCTGGCCGGCGGTGACGTCCATCGAGGACTGGTGGGAGTACGAGACCTCGGTGCCGTCGTCGAGCACCAGGACCGTGTGGTAGCCGTACGAGCCCGACCAGCCGGCCGACTTCACCGTGCCGCTGTGCACGGCCTTGACCGGCGTACCGGTCGGAGCCGCGAAGTCCAGGCCCGTGTGGTAGCCGGAGGACCACATCGAACCGGCCTGGCCGTAGGCCGTGGTGATCGTGTACGAGGACGTCGGGACGGCGTAGCTGGCGGCGAGCTTGGCGAGGCGCTCGGCCTCCGCCTTCTTCTTCGCCGCCTCTTCCGCCGCCTTCTTCTCGGCTGCGGCGTCGGCCTCGGCCTTGCTCTGCTGCTTCGCGGCCTGGGCCGCGGCCTGCTCGGCGGCGGCCTTCTCCTCCGCGGCCTTCGCCTCGGCGGCGGCGCCGGCCTGCTGCTGCTCGGCCTGCTGGAGGATGCGGGCGCGCAGCGCCTCACCGGCGTCGGTGGCGCCCTGCTCCGCCTCGGCGGCCGTGATCCCGGCGGTGGTGAGCGGGGAGGCGTCGGTGGCCGGCCCGGTGCCCGCGTCGGAGTCGTCCGACATGAAAGCGCTCATACCGGGAAGGGACTTGGCGTCGGGGAGATTGTCCGCGATGGAATCGGGAAGGGAGATGGAGACCGGCGGCTTGCTCTGCGCCGTGGCCATGCCACCCGCACCGACGGCCGCGATGACGCCGACGCCGAGGACGGTGGAGCTACGGGCGAGACCACGCTGCTTGGCTACGCGGTGCCTGCCTCGCACGGGACGGATGGACTCCTCGGTGGGATTCCATTCCTCCCAAGTCCTCTCCTCGCCACCGACGGTGTCGGACCTGAAGGGTGACGGGGCCTCGGGGGCAGGCTGATTGGACGCCACGTGGGCGCACTCCTTTCCTTCCTTATCGCCTACCGGGTTAGCTGACGGGTTCGGAGCAGGAAGGTCTCCTACGGGCTCCTTCGTCTCTCACGAGACACAGGTGCCCGATTCACCCCATGTAGGTGGTTCCCCGGTTCCCTTGCGGAATTCGGCGCTCGCGCACGGTGCCGCCTCTTGCGACGACTGGGACCGCGCTGCGTTATCGAACGTTAATAGACTCGGGGGCCCGATTCCAAGCTGTTCCTACTGATCATTCGTCACTCCGGCCTGGACTTCAGTGCAGAAAACGGCCCTAAACGGACGAGTTGGGTATTCCTGTTTCGGCCATCCGTTTCTGACGGTGTGTCAAATGTTATGCGGAGTGACACGCTTCGACTACGGACGGTCGCTACAGGTCATCCATCGGCCCGCCCCACGATCTTCACCGTCGTCCGCCGCTCCGGCTGCCCCCGCGCCGGCCGGCCGACGGCGAGCAGCGCCAGGTCGTCGGTCGAGTGGCCGCCGGTGTGCAGGCGTACGTCGTCGGTGAGCGCGGAGAGCAGTTCGTCGGGCCCGGGGAAGATCCGGCCGCGCAGCCGCGCGGCCGGGTCGTAGAAGGCCCCGTCCGCGTCCCGCGCCTCCGAGAGGCCGTCCGTGAACGCCAGGAGCGTCGACCCGGCCGGCAGCTCCCACTCGTCCGAGCGGTCCGGCCACGCCCCCAGGTCCATCCCGATGGGCAGCGCGGGCACGGTCGGCGCCAGCACCTCGAGCGCCCCGTCCGCGTGCAGCAGGATCGGCTCGGGATGACCGCGGTTGACGATCCGCACCGTGCCGGAACCTGCCGGGATCTCGGCGAGCACAGCGGTGACGAACCCCTCCATGGAGTCGAGCCCGCCCCGACGGCTCCCTTCCCGCGCCAGTGCCCGCTCCAGCCGCTGCGCGACACCCTCCAGGGACAGCTCCTGCTCGGCCGCCTCGCGGAAGGCCCCGATCATCACGGCCACCGCCTCCACCGCGTCCAGCCCCTTGCCCCGGACGTCGCCGACGACCAGCCGCACCCCGTACGGGGTGTCCGCGACGGCGTACAGGTCGCCGCCGACGAACTCGTCCGCCTGCGCCGCCTCGTACCGCGCAGCGACCAGCAGCCCGCCGATCCGGTCGTCCGGGGTGGGCAGCACCGCGCGCATCGCGGTCTCCGCGATGACCCGGGCCGAGGCGAGCTGCTCGTTGCTGCGCCGTACGACGCCGTTGATGGCCAGGGCGAGCACGGAGACCGTGATCACCGTGAGCAGATCGGTGATCGGCACGACGTCGGTGATCACACCGGCCGAGAGCCGGATCACGAGAACGGCGAGGACCGCGGCCACACCGGTACGGACCGTGCTGGCCAGCGAGAAGAACGGTGCGGCGATCAGCGGGGCCGCCGCGAAGAGCGGAACGGCGGTCACGGCGGACGGAGTCACCAGGTCGAAGACGATCCCGCCCGCGATCATCAGAGCCGGCAGCGCACGCACGAACCGCCGGGCACCGATACCCCCACCGGCTCCGGCCCGTCGGCTGTCCCACTTCCCCACCTGTGCACCCCTGCCCGGTCCGCCCACGGCTGCGGACGGTACCGCGATCCACCCGGACCGCGCGGAGCCGCGCCGTGCGGCGGCTCGTCATCGGCCGAAGGGAGGAGCGCGCCGGCGCACCGTCCGTCCCCCGGAGGTCAGCTGGAGAGCCGGTGCTGCGCGTAGATCGTCAGTGCATCCCGTACGAAGACGGCGGTGCCGTCTCCGTACCGATCGTAGTTCTTCCCGAAGCGCGGATCGGCGACATACATCTCGGCGAGGCCGGTTACGTACGACCGGGTGACCGTCGTGGTGCCCGAGAGCCACGCGCAGTGGCGCCGCGCGATGTCCTGTGCCTCCTCGCCGCCCGCGTCCAGACCGGCCTCCCTGGCAGCCCCGAAGTCCCGCGCGATCGCCTCGTGCACGCCCTGGAAATCGGCGCGCTCCCCGGCGCTCAGCCCGCGCCACCACCGGTCGCCCTTCTCGTAGGCGTCCCGGCCCCAGCGCTCGGTGACCTCCTGCTCGTACGCCGTGTGGTCGAAGCCGTCGAACACTTCCTGGGCCATGAGTCCCTCTCCCTTCCCGGTCCTGTGGAGAGTGGTCCGCACCGACGCGATCTGCCGCCCGATGCGCTCCTGCTCCCGCTCCAGCAGGCGCAGATGGGTCCGCAACGCCGCGGACGTGTCCCGCTGCCCCTCCAGTACGTCCTTGATGGCGGGCAGCGACAGCCCCAGTTCCCGCAGCAGCAGGATGCGCTGCAGCCGGACGAGGGCGTCCTGGCCGTAGTAGCGGTAGCCGTTGGCGCCCGTACGGCTCGGCACGAGGAGACCGAGATCTCCGTAGTGCCTGAGCGTTCGGCTCGTCGTACCGGCTTGCCTGGCGATTTCCTGGATGGACCACTCCATGCCGGAAACGCTAGATGTTTACGCTGCGTCAAGGTCAAGCGGTGGCGGGTCGCGGGCATACGACTGAGGCCCGGATCCTTGGAAGGATCCGGGCCTCTGTCTTTCAGTAGCGGGGACAGGATTTGAACCTGCGACCTCTGGGTTATGAGCCCAGCGAGCTACCGAGCTGCTCCACCCCGCGTCGTTGTGATTGCAACTCTACGGCATCACGGAGGCCGCCTCGACCAATTACCGCCGAGGGCACTCCCGCACCCGTTGCGGACCGGCATCCACCCCATGGATCGAAGCCATCAACACCGCGCATGGAAGGGACAGTTGCCATGGGTGGTGCTTTACCCAAAGATGTTGCCGCATCCCCCCGATCTTGCATGAAGCCTGTCTGGAGGGCCCTCGAAGATGACCACACCGCTCAGACCCACCCCCGCCCCGCCCGCGCAGTCGCCGGTACGCGCCTCCCTCGTCAGTGGCCTCTTCGGCGGGCTGGTGGGGGCGGTGATCAGCGGCGTCATCAACTACCTGGCCGTCGGGATGCCGGACAGCACCTCGGTCAACGCGCTGAACCACGGCCTGTCCGGCCTGTTCAGCGGTTTCATGGCCGGGTTCGTCGGGCTGATGATCCACCTGCGCAGGACGCGGTCGGACGCCTCGTCGGCCACGGCGGCACCCGAGGCCCCCGCTCCCGCGGAGAACACCGGGCCCGAGGCCGCGCAGAAGGCCTGACCGCGGCCCGCCCCGGGCCCGCCCCGGTCGCGGCAGTCGCCGCGCGGGCGGCCCCACCCCGGGGCACCCTTCCCGTCCCGCCCACCGCATCTCTTGCGAGGCTCCCGGAGCGGCGGGACGCTTGGAGTACCCAGCCCTTCGGTGTCCGGTCCCGTCTGCGGCACCCACCGGTGCCGGTCATCGGCGCAAGCAACCGTTCCACCCGACGCCATGGGGGCAGAGGAGTCCGGGCGCGCTGCGGCACGCGCTTCGGCAAGGAGACCGTCATGGACGGCACCACACTCGAAACGATGCGGACCGAGCTGCGGGGCCCGGTCATCGGCCCCCAGGACCCGGAGTACGCACAGGCCCGCACGATCTACAACGCCATGATCGACAAGAGGCCTGCCGCCGTGGTCCGCTGCCACGACACCGCGGACGTCATGGCCGCCGTGGACTTCGTCCGTGAGCACGGCCTGGAGGCCGCGGTCATGGGCGGGGGGCACAGCGGGCCCGGCCTCTGCCTCGCCGACGACGCCGTGACGATCGACCTCTCGCCGATGCGCGGCGTACGCGTCGACCCGGCCACCCAGACCGCCCAGGTCGACGGGGGTGCGAAGCTGGGCGACCTCGACCACGCCTCCCACGCCTTCGGTCTCGCCACCCCGGCGGGAATCATGTCCACGACCGGCGTCGGCGGTCTCACGCTCGGCGGCGGGCACGGCTACCTCACCCGCAAGTACGGCCTCACCATCGACAACCTGGTGTCCGCGGACGTGGTGCTGGCCGACGGCGGTTTCGTCACGACGAACGCGAGCGAGAACGCCGACCTGTTCTGGGCGCTGCGCGGCGGCGGCGGCAACTTCGGCGTCGTCACCTCCTTCGACTTCGAGCTGCACCCCGTGGACACCGTCGGTGCCGGCATCACCGTGTGGCCGCTGGACCTCTTCCAGGACGTACTGCGCTGGTACCGCGACTTCCTGCCGCAGGCTCCGGACGACCTGTACGGCTTCTTCGCCTCGATGACCGTGCCGCCCGCCCCGCCGTTCCCCGAGGAGCTCCACGGCCGCAAGGTGTGCGGCGTCGTCTGGTCCTCGACGGCCGGCCCGGAGGCCCTGGGCGACACCCTCGCCGCGGTGGCCGAACCGGGTCCGCCCGCCTTCCACTTCACGGCACCGATGCCCTACCCGGCCCTGCAGACCATGTTCGACGAGCTGATCCCCACCGGGCTGCAGTGGTACTGGCGCGGCGCGTTCTTCGACCGGGTCACCGACGAGGCCGTCGACGTGCACGCCTCGTACGCGGAGAACCTCCCCAGCGATCTGTCGACCATGCACCTGTACCCGGTCGACGGCGCGGCGGGCCGCGTCGGGCCGGACGACACCGCCTGGGCGTACCGTGACGCCGTCTGGTCCGGAGTCATCGCGGGCATCGACCCCGACCCGGCGAACGCGCAGGCGCTCCGGCGGTGGGCCGTGAGTTACCGGGACGCGCTGCAGCCCTACTCGATGGGCGGCGCGTACGTGAACTTCATCGGCGCCGAGGAGTCCCAGGAGCGGGTCAGGGCCACCTACCGGGGCCATTACGACCGGCTCGCGGAGATCAAGCGGACCTACGACCCGCACAACCTCTTCCACGCAAACCAGAACATCGAGCCCGCCCCGCCGCACTGACCGTGGCGCCGGGCGCCGCAATACCGGGGGAAAGCTGTGCTCCGAGGGTTACAGTCTGCATGCACCGCAATGATCCGGACGCCCCCGGAGCGGTGCGGCACCGGTAGCGGCACCTCGTCGCCGTACCGGTCGGGACCCAGTCCGGCTCTTCGCGCCGACGACTCGGTCACGGGCTCTCACCGCACACCTACGTACAGGACACTCCATGACCGACATGCCCGCACGCACGACGCACCGGCACTCCGACAGCTCGGCCGCTGCCGCGTCCGCGGACACGGGTGCGGCGGCACCGCTCCCGACTCCGCAGTACGCCGGGCTGTTCATCGAGCCCGACCTGCCGCCGCTGACCGACGAACCCGAGTGACGGCCGGGCCGGCCGCCCGTGGCGTCCGGCCCGGAGGTGATCGGCCCGTGGTGAAGCGGCACGTCGTGATCGGCACCTCGTGACCCGGCCCGTGGTGATCGGCACGTCGTGACCCCGCGTCGTGACCCTCCCGGTCGCACGGTCGTTGGGGGACCATGCGCATCCGTATCGGCGTGGTCGTCCTCGCAGTGGTCCTGCTGATCGCCGCGTTCCTCTCGAGCATCCCGTCGGAGGCCGAGACCGAAGCGGCCTGCCGGAGGGCCCTCGACAACACGTCGACCGCCACCGTCCGGCCGGACATCTGCATGGACGTGTCCGCGGAGACCTACCGCACCTTCCTCCTGATGTACGCGCTCCGGGCGGAAGGTCTCGACTAGGCCTCGCGTTCCGGGATCCCGGGCCGGGGATCCGGGGAGCCCCGCCGCGGGGACCGCTTCAGAGGACCGCGATCCCCAGGGGGCGTACGCCCGCGGGCAGCCGTCGGGTCCCGCCGCTGTCCAGGTCGACGACGGTGACGCCGTCCCACGAGCCTTCCCGGGTGAAGCCTCCGCCGACGTAGGCGGTGCCGCCGTCCTCGGACACGGCGACGTCCTCGTGGGGGCCGTCGAGGGGCACGACACGCTCCTGTCCCCCGGGGCCGCGGATCGTCAGCGACGGGCCCTCGCCGGAACCGTCGACGGGGCCCGTGCCGACGACGAGCAGGGTGCCGTCGGGGGTGAGCGCGACGCCGTGCTGGTGGGTGTCGGCGGTCATCGGCTCCACGTCGACCCCGCCGTCGCTCGGATCGAGGACGGCCAGCTTCTCGCCCTCGAAGGGCAGCAGGAGCTTCCCGTCGGCACGCACGACCGCGTAGTGCGGCTTCAGCCAGGAGCCGAGACCGCCCTCGGTGCCGTAGGGGGCGACCTCCAGGCGGCGCGGGGTGAGGGTGTCGGCGCGTACGGCCGTCACGTCGTAGGAGTCGTGGCCGGTGGCGTAGACCTCGCCGCCGTCACGGGCCACGTCCACGTCGAAGGGGCGGCGGCCCACGGGGACGGTGTCCGTGACCGTACGGGTCGCCGTGTCGAGGACCTCCAACGTCCCGTTCGCGCCGGGGACGTTGACGCCGACGTACACCCGGGTGCCGTCCGGCGCCAGGGCGATGCCCATGCCGCCGCCCCGGTACTCGCCCGTCGTGACGGGTCCGGTCCTCGTGACGTACGGAATCCTGCCGAGGCTCTCGCGCGACGCGGTGTCCACGACGGCCACGCCCTCGGCGGTCGCGACCCAGGCCCGGCCGTCGGCGCCGACGACGAGTCCGTACGGGGCCGTGCCCACCTTCACCGAGTCGAAGGGCCCGGTCCGGGGGTCGACGAACGTGACGGTGTCGCTCCCGAAGTCGGCGATGAGGAGGGTTCCGTCCGGGGTGCGCGCGGGGGCGGAGGGCGCGGCACCGTCCGTCCGGGGTGTGGCCGGAGCGGGATCGGCCGGCCCGGCGACGGAGCATCCGGCGATCAGCAGGGCACCGGCGAACGCCCCGAGCGCGCGGGCCTTCACGCGGCCCTCAGCAGCGCCGCGATCACGTCGAAGCCTCGGCGTTCGGCATGACGCAGGGCCGTGACACCGTCGGCGTCCGGAAGACCGGGGCGGGCGCCGGCCGCGAGCAGCAGCTCGACGACCTCCTGGTGCGGGCGGCCCCCGTCACCGAGGATCACGGCCTCCAACAGGGCCGTCCAGCCGAGGTCGTTGACGTGGTCGACAGCCATGCCGGTGTCCGCCAGCACGGCCCGTACGTAGGCGACGTGACCGCGCTCGCACGCCGGGATCAGCGCGGTCCCGCCGAACCGGTTGCGCAGCGTCAGGTCCGGTCCCGCCGGCAGCAGGACACGCATCATGGCGACGTCACCGGTCACGCCGGTGACCAGCCACGCGCTGTCCTGGCGTGCGTCCTGCGCGTCGGGGTCCGCCCCGGCCGCCACCAGGACCCGGGCGGTCTCCACGTGGCCGCCGAGCGAGGCGAGGAGCAGCGGGGAGCGCAGTTCCTCGTCGCGGGTGTCCACCGGGGCGCCCGCGTCCAGCGCGATGCGTACCCCGGCGGCGTCGCCCCTGCGTGCGGCGTCCAGAAGTCGCCGATTGCGGTGGTGCATCGCGTTCCTCCACTGCGTGCGTAAGGGAAATGCGGCGGAACCCGTACGGGGGCGGGTTCCGCCGGGCACAGGGGGTTCCCTACTTGGTGAGCGAGGCGACGCCGGCCTGCGCGAACTTCTCGTCGAGGTCGCCGCTCGGCGCACCGGCCACGCCGATGCCGGCGATCGGGGCGCCCTTCGCCTGGATCGGGGCACCGCCGCCGAGGAAGAGGGTGCCGGGGATGTCCTTCAGGTTCGGGGTCTGCTCCAGGCGCTCGACCAGGTCGGAGGTGGTCGCGTTCCAGGAGACGGCGGTGTACGCCTTCTTCACCGCGGACTCGGGCGACTGCGGGCCCGCACCGTCGCCGCGGAGCGTGACGACGGTGTTGCCGTTGCGGTCGACGACGGCAACCGAGACCCGCTGGTTCTCCTTCTTCGCGGCGTCCAGGGCCGCCTGCGCGGCCTCGGTGGCGGCCTCGACCGTCAGGTGGGTCGACTGCGTGACGTTCTTCCCCGCCGTACCGGCCTTGGCCGCGGGGGCCACGGCCGGGTCGGCCGCGTTGGCGGTCACGGCGCCGACGGTGCCGGCCACCAGCGTGGCGGCGACAGCGGTACCGGTCAGGACACGGGTGCGCAAGGACAGCTTCTTCATGGTGGCTCCTCGGATGGACACGAACGGCTCGGGAGGTCTGCGTTCCCGCTCCCGCATCCATCCTGGGTCCGGGTCCGGCCCTTCCCTGTCGGCCCACAGGCTCGCTCCGGCATCCCCGACGGATGACACGGGGGTCAGCCGATCGGTCGATGCGGATGGCCCACCTCCGGATAGCCTTGCTCAGGCGGAACGGCGTCAGGCCCGACGGCTTCAGGCGGATCGGCTGGCCGGCGAGGAGTGTGCGGTGCGAGGGAACACCCGGTCGGCCATCGGCACCGAGGCGGCGGACGCCGACGCCCGCAGGCTCGCGACCGTGATGCACGTGGCGTTCTTCGTGCTCCTGTGTTCGTCGCTGACCCGCTTCCTGATCCGTCACCCCAGTGCGACCGGCACCCCCTGGGTCATCGCCCTCGCCGTCGCCCTGGCCCTGCTGTACGTCCTCGGTCCGGTGCTCGGCCCCAAGGAGGACCCGGCCCCCGGGAGCCCCACGGCCGCGAACAGGCTGTGGCTGGCAGCCGTCATCGGGACCTGGCTCACCCTCGTGGTCCTCGCTCCCAGTTTCGGCTGGTGTGCCGTGCCGCTCTTCTACACCGCTCTGCGTTCGCTGCGGACCTGGTCCGCGATCCTCCTCGTCGCCCTGATCACGGTCTTCGTGGTGGCCGCTCAGGTGCAACTGCGCCTGCGGTTCGGCTTCGACCCGAACCTGTTGTTCGCGCCCCCGGCCGTCGCCGCCGTCGCCACCGCCGTCTTCCTCCACTCCCAGCGCCAGACCGTCCGGCTGCGGGCCGTCATCACCGACCTCGTCCGCACCCGCCGTGAGCTGGCCGCCACGGAGCGCCGCGAGGGCGCCCTCGCGGAACGCCAGCGGCTCTCCATGGAGATCCACGACACCCTCGCCCAGGGCCTGTCCAGCCAGCAGATGCTGTTCCAGGCCGCGGACCGGCTGTGGGCCACCGACCCGGAGACGGCCCGCCGCCACGTCCGTTCCGCGGCGTCCATCGCCGAGCACAACCTCGCCGAGGCCCGGCGCTTCGTCCACGACCTCACCCCCGCCGACCTGGCCGGGGGCGGCAGCCTCGGCGACGCGCTGCGCGCCCTGTCCGAACGCGAGACGACCGACACCCTCCGGATCCGCTTCCACCAGGACAGCGACCCCTCCGGCCCGCTCCCCGACCGGATCCAGTCCGCGCTGCTGCGGATCGCGCAGGGCGCCCTGGCGAACGTACGCGAGCACGCGGACGCCACCACCGCGGCCCTCACCCTCACCCACCTCGACGACCAGGTGGTCCTGGACATCGCCGACGACGGCCGCGGCTTCGTCCCCACCGAACGGACCGGAGACGGCGTGCGGGCCCCGGACGGGGTGCGGACCCGGGACGGCGTGCGGGCCCCGGACGGGGTGCGGACCCGGGACGGCGTGCGGGCCCCGGACGGCGTGCGGACCCGGGACGGCGTGCGGGCCCCGGACGGCGTGCGGACCCGGGACGGCGTGCGGGCCCCGGACGGCGTGCGCGGCCATGGTCTGCCCGCCATACGCGCCCGCGTACGCCAGCTCGGCGGCACCCTCACCATCGAGTCGGCCCCGGGCGAGGGCACCGTACTCACCGCCGCGATCCCACTGGAGCCCGTGCCATGACCACGCCCGTACGCATCCTGCTCTGCGACGACCACACCGTCGTACGCGCCGGACTCCTCGCCCTGCTCGGCAGCGAGCCGGACATCGAGGTCGTCGGAGAGGCGGGCAGCGGCGAGGAAGCGATCGCCCTCACCGCCCGGCTGCGACCGGACGTCGTCCTGATGGACCTTCAGCTCGGCCCCGGCATCGACGGGGTGGAGGCGACCCGCCGGATCGCCGGCCCGGACGTGCACGTCCTGGTCCTCACCACCTACGACACGGACGCGGACATCACCCGGGCCATCGAGGCGGGCGCCACCGGCTACCTCCTCAAGGCGGAACGCCCCGAGGAGCTCTTCGCCGCGATCCACGCCGCGGCCCAGGGCCGCACGACGCTCTCCCCACCGGTCGCCAGCCGCGTCATGGACCGCATGCGCGGAGCCGCCGGTCCCACCCTCACCGACCGCGAACGCGACATCCTGGGCCAGCTCGCACGCGGCCTCGGCAACCGGGAGATCGCCCGCGCGCTCTTCATCAGCGAGGCGACCGTGAAGACCCACCTGGGCCGCATCTACGCCAAGCTCGGCGTGGACACCCGCTCGGGCGCCGTGGCCGTGGCCAAGGAACGACGGCTGCTGTCCTGGTGAAAGGCCGGGTGAGGGCGGCCGGGCCGGGGCTCTGCCCCTGGGGCGCCTCATCGACCGGGGTCTGGAGAATTGCGGGCTCCAGCAGGCCCGGCCCGGCTCCGGACCGCGCTACAGCAGCACGCGCTCCCTTCCGAACTGCCGATTGCCGAGAGTCCGGAGCGGCCGGCGGCCGGCGGCCGGCGGCCGGCGGCTAGGAACCCATCGCGCTCCGCCAATGGGACAGATGACCTCGATGGGTGCTGACCTGCGCCTCCCGGAGCCGCGATGTGCGTCTCGCCGGAGCCGTCGTCGGAAGGGAGCCTCCACCGCGGTCGGACAGGCCCCGTCCCCCGCGCCGCTCGCCCTCGGCCCGTTCCGAGGCTCTGCCGTAGATCGCGGCCGACCGGGGTGCCCGGGCGCAGCAGGTTCGGGCGGGCGGCCAGAAGCCCAGAGCGTGTGGACGTCGAGGTCGAAGAAGCCGTGGCGCGGGGCGAGGCCGCGCACCAGGTGCCGCATGAGCTTGTCGCCCCTCTACCGGACCGCAGCGTTTCCACCACCCGCTCCCCGGGGAGACGGTTGTCCGCGTGGACGAGGGCCACGGGCACCTCGTCGTCCGCCGATACGTTCCCGTACTGCAACTCGTCCGACCCTGCTCGCCATTGCGGCGAGGCGATTCAAGGAGCCTCATGTCCATTCCCGTCAGCGCTGAGCTTCGTCCCTACTCGGGCTCGGACCCGGACCGGCACAAGGCCGTGATCTCGATCGGCATCGAGCCCGGCCAGCCGGTGTACGGCGATCTGAGTGCGGCCGACCGGCAGGCCCTGTTGGAGGCCGCGATAGCGGGTATCCGCGCTGCCCTGCCCGGACTTCAGGTCCCGGCGTCGATCACGGCGCAGGACGTCGCCACCGCCTGATCACCGGTGCCCCCGCACAGCTGGTGCGGGGGCACAGATCGAGGGCCCCGACGAGGCATCGGTCCGCCAGGCAGCCGCCCTGCTCGACCTCGACTACTCCGAAGCACGTTTCGGCAGCGTCGATGAGATCTACAAGAGCGAGTCCGGCAGGGACATCCTGGCCGAACCCACTCTCCTCTTCGCCGACGCTGACAAGCAGGCTTCGGCCAGGGCAGTTGTCCCGAGCGAGTGATCTTGAGGACCGAGCCGTGTTCATAGAACTGGCCGTGACACCTCGGGTCATACCGGCATCGCCGAGTTCGCGCGCGGCGGTCTGCCCGCCGCAGCAGACAGTGACGACGGCAATACGTGGACGGACGGCCCGACTGCCGGCTCTACTGCGGCCGGCGGTGAACCCGTGTTCTATGTGGATCGGCCCCGTGGGTGTGGCCGGCGCCCAGGTCCCCGCAGAACCGCGCCAGTAGCACCCGCAGTCGGGCCGTCCGCTCACGCAAGAGCCCCGCAACGACGAAGCGCCCCGACCGGCCGAAGCCGGTCGAGGCGCTAAGCAGCAGGTCAGAAGGGGTACCCCTGCCCTGCACCAGGTAGGCCGTGTGGGACTCGAACCCACAACCAACGGATTAAAAGTCCGCTGCTCTGACCAATTGAGCTAACGGCCCCTGCTGGATCACCCCACGAAGCATAGCCCTCCCCGGCCCGGCAGCCGATCGGGTATCGGGTGCCGGGCCCTGTCGTGCCGGGGGCGCCAAGTCAGTCCGGGGTTTCGGCCGGGCTCGTGCGCTTGTGATCCGGGGTGGCCGGCTTCAGGAACCAGTGGCGGGCGGATGCCAGCCACCAGGTCGCCGCGAAGCCCAGCACCACCAGGACGGCCAGGGGGGCGTAGTTGAAGGTTTCCCAGGTGACGGGGGATACCTGGGGCAGCATGAACAGCACCGTGATCACCATGACCCAGGCCACCGCCACGATGCCGATCGGGCGGGACCAGCGGCCCAGGTGCCAGGGGCCCGGGGTGAAGTCGTCGCCGCGCAGCAGGCGGAGCAGGGTGGGGATGACGTAGGCGATGTAGAGGCCGATGACCGCGATGGAGGTCACAGCCGCGTACGCGGTGACGTTGATGAGGTAGGGGAGGCCGAGGGCCAGGGCGCCGAGCGCGGCCAGCCAGACCGCCGCGACGGGGGTCCTGGTGCGCGGGCTGACCGTGTGCCAGAGGCGGGAGAAGGGCAGGGCCCCGTCGCGCGAGAAGGCGTAGATCATGCGGCTGTTGGCGGTGACCGAGGCCATGCCGCAGAACAGCTGGGCCCCGATGACGACGAGCAGCAGGAGCTTGCCCGTGGTGGCTCCGAGCGCGTCCAGCAGGATCTGGGCGGGCGGCGCGCCGGTCGGGGAGGCCAGGGCGCCGTCGTACGACTGGATGGCGAAGGTGAAGCCGAGCAGCAGCACGAAGCCGGCGATCCAGGAGGTCCAGATGGACTGCACGATGCCGCGCGGGCCCGCGACGGCCGCGTCGTGGGTCTCCTCGGTCATGTGGGCCGAGGCGTCGTAGCCGGTGAAGGTGTACTGGGCCATCAGCAGGCCGATCATCACGACGTAGAAGCTGCTGTCCCAGCCGGTGTTGTTGACGAACTCGGTGAAGACGAACGACGCCGACCGGTGCGAGTCCGGCACGAAGGTGAGCGCGCCGACGATGACGGCGACACCGACGACGTGCCACCAGACGCTCACGTTGTTGAGGACCGCGACGATGCCGACACCGAAGGTGTTCAGCAGCCCGTGCAGGATCAGGATCGCGGCGAAGAGCAGGATCGTACGGCCGGGGGTGACCTCGAAGCCGAACTGGAGGTTCAGGTACGCCCCGAGGAAGGACGCCGCCCCGAAGTCGATCCCGGCGGTGACGGCGACCTGGCCGAGCACGTTGAACCAGCCGGCGAACCACGCCCACGCGGCCGCCGAGCGCGGCGGGGCGAGGCGGTGGGCCCAGAAGTACAGGCCGGCGGACGTCGGGTACGCCGAACAGATCTCCGCCATCGCCAGGCCGACGAACAGCGTCATCAGCCCGACGCCGACCCAGCCCCAGGTGATGAGGACGGGGCCGCCGGTGTTCATACCGAACAGGTACAGCGTCAGACAGCCGGAGAGCACCGAGATGATCGTGAACGAGACCGCGTAGTTGGAGAAGGCCGACATGCGGCGGGCGAGCACCTGGGTGTAGCCCAGCTCGGCCAGTCGCTCCTCGTCGGAGGTGGGTGAACCCATGCGCGGCGCGGGTGATTCTTTTGTCATGCCCCCAGCGATTCCCCTACTGGGGGCATGACATGCGCCATCGGGCCGGCCGGTACGGCGGCCGTCCACGGCTACCGGTGATCAATGAACTCCCGTACAGAGAACCGCCGTTCGGAATCTCCCGGGTCAGCTGATCCGGACGTAGTTCTTCCAGCTCGTCGACGCCAGCTTCCTCGGCGCCTTGAATCCGCCGTTGTGGTCGGCGTTGTGGAGGTACACGGCCCCGGCGGGCGTACGGGCCAGGATGTCCTGGCGTCCGTCGTGGTCCATGTCACCGCTCGCCACGATGGCGTCGAACTGGTTCCAGCCGCCGCTGATCCTCGTACGGACGGGGTACGCCCGCCTCGGGTCGCCGCGGTACATCCACAGCACGCCCGCCTTGTCCCGGGCGACCAGGTCCGAGCGGCCGTCGCCGGTGAGGTCGCCGCGGCCCGTCAGCACCGTGTACTGGTTCCAGCCGCTGCTGATCCGGGTGCGCGCGGCGAGCTTGCCGTCGCTCGTGCCGCGGAAGAGCCACAGCACGCCCGCCTTGTCCCGGCCGACGACGTCGTTGCGCCCGTCGCCGGAGAAGTCACGCACGGCGGCCAGCAGGTTGTAACCGTTCCAGCCGGTGCCCAGCTTCACCCGGCGCTCGAAGTCGGCGGGCTCCATCTCGGTGCTGGGGATCCGGTAGAGGGTGCCGCCCGACGTACGCGCCAGCAGATCACCGAAGCCGTCGCCGTTCATGTCCCCGGCCTGGAGGAACGACTCGTACCCGTAGCCGTCGAACGAGCCCACGCTGTCGGGGGTGCACGCGAGCTTGCGGTTGACCAGCGTCGTGCAGAAGTCGATCAGGCCGTTCTTCTGGCCGCCCAGCACACTGCCGCCGGAGCGGTAGTCGCTGTCGGTGTCCCTGGTCCACTCGTCGATGAGCTGCCGGTAGGAGGCGATACGGGTGTAGAGCCGCACCCCGCCCCGGACACAGCCGGTCGTGCCGGTCGCCGATACGGCGATGAGCTTGCCGCCCGCCACCAGCGCACCGCCCGCGTCACCGAAGCACTGGTCCGCCTCGGCCACCGTGGGGGCGCCGGGGGCGGGCACCGTGCACAGCGTCCCGGTCGGCAGGAAGCGGCCCAGCAGCGAGGCGCACTGCGCCGTGGATTTCACCGTGACCCGCTCGCTGTGGCGTACGCGCGGCGCGTCGTCGACGTCGAGCCCGGCCCAGGAGTGGAAGACGGCCGTCGCCCCGGGCGCCCAGAGCTTCGCGTCGGACGCCGAGGCCAGAGCGGGCTTCCCGCTGCCGGACGGGGTCCGGCGGGTGGTGACCGTGAGGGCCGCGCGGCGGGTCGACGCGTCGTACCGCGGATGGCTGCGGTACAGCGTGTAGTTGCCACCGCTGCTGAGCCCGCCCGTCTTCAGGTCGTACTCCCAGGTGAAGTCCGGCTCGTCCATGCCTGTGACGCAGTCCGGGGTGGCGAGCGTCTTCGTCAGGGACAGCACGATTCCGGTGCAGGCCCGGTGGACTCCGCTCGCGGTGTCGTCGAAGTACAGCGGGATGACCCAGGACGGTACGGACGGCGTCGCCGCCCGGGCGGCCGGAGCCCCGCCCGCCGGCGCGGGTACGGGGGCGGCGGCCACCGCCGGTGCCGGCACCGCCTGCGCGCCGGGGATCACACCCACGGTGGCGGCGAGAACGGCCAAAGACGTCAGAGCGGTACGGCCGCGCGTGAAGCGAGCCACGAGAGTCCCTCCCCAGGATCCGAGAAGCCGGGGGAGACCGCGGCGCACCGCGCCGCCGACTCGAGAACGAGTGGACCAGCCCCCCTGGCCGTACCCCCGGTGCCTGCAGCGGATCCTACCGTCGGCCTCACCCGCCCCGGTAGGCACTTTCGAACCCGTTCAAGCCAGGTCCGGGAGCGGAAAGGCGGAAGGGCCCGCACGCCACCGATTCGGTGTCGTACGGGCCCTTCCGGTCGTTCCAGGAGGCCTGTTCAGCCTCGGTCAGCCGTTGCGCTTCCAGCGCGGCTTGTCGTCACGGCGGCCGAAGGTGCCGGTGCCGGTACCCGTGCCGGTGCCACCGCGGTGGGTGGTCGGACGGTCGCCGCCACCGGTGCGGAAGCCGCCCGCGGGACGCTCGTCACGACGACCGGTCGGACGGTCGCTGCCACCGGAGCGGAAGCCGCCGGAGGGGCGCTCGTCACGACGGTCACGGTTGAACGCGGGACGGTCGTTGTCACGACGCTCG
>NZ_JBHXRD010000010.1:40938-105854 GCF_042717325.1 Streptomyces sp. NPDC058637
AAGGGACGGCCGCCACGGTCGCCGCCGCGGTCGTCACGACGGTCGCCACCACCGGAGCGGAAGCCACCACCGACCGGACGGTCCTCACGACGGTCACGGTTGAACGCGGGACGGTCGTTGTCACGACGCTCGAAGGGACGGCCGCCACGGTCGCCGCCGCGGTCGTCACGACGGTCGCCACCACCGGAGCGGAAGCCACCACCGACCGGACGGTCCTCACGACGGTCGTTGCTGCCACGGAACGACGGACGGTCGCTGCTGCCGCGGTAGCCGTTCCCACCCGTGGGACGGCCACTGCGCTCGCCGACACGGTCGTTGCCACCGCGGTACCCACCGCGGTCGCCGCCACGGTCGTCACGGCGGCCGTAGTTGCCCCGCTCGTCACGACGGTCCTCGCGGGCCGCGGGCTGCTCCGGCACGGATGCCGCGATGAGCGCGGCCTCGGCCTCGGCGGCCACCTCGGCCACCGCCGCCTCCGGGTCGTCGCCCCGCTCACGGGCGGCACGGGCGACCAGACGGTCGGCCTCCTCGCGCAGCTCGACGGCACGGCGCTGGATGCGCTCCAGCTGCTTGGTGAGGTCGGCGGCCTCGCGCTCGGCCTGCTTGGCCGCGTTGTTCGCGGAGTCGGCCTGCACCTCGGTCAGCGAACGGGCGCCGGTGATCTCGGCGACCTCCGGCTCGAAGACGCCCGCGCCCTGGACGATGTGACGCGAGGCGTCGACGCCCGCGTCCTCCATGAGGCGGAAGATCTGACGGCGCTGGTGCGGCAGCGCCAGCGACACGACGACACCGGACTTCCCGGCGCGGGCGGTACGGCCCGAGCGGTGCAGGTAGTCCTTGTGGTCACCGGCCGGGTCCACGTTCAGGACCAGGTCGATGCCGTCGACGTGGATACCGCGGGCGGCGACGTCGGTGGCGACGAGCGTGTGGACGAAGCCCTTCTTGAAGTCCTCGAGCACGCGGGTACGGGCACCCTGCGTCATGCCGCCGTGCAGCGCGTCCGCCTTCACGCCGGACTCGATGAGCTGCTCGGCGATGCGGTCGGCGCCCAGCTGGGTGCGGACGAAGATGATCGTGCGGCCCTTACGGGCGGCGATCGCGGCCGTGACCGGCGCCTTGTCCTTCGGCTTCACGACGAGGACGTGGTGCGACATGGTCGAGACGTTGCCCTGGGCGCTGTCGACCTCGTGGGTGACCGGGTTGCTCAGGTAGCGCTTGACGAGCGTCCCGATCTCGTTCTCCATCGTGGCGGAGAAGAGCATGCGCTGGCCGCCACCGGGGATCTGGTCGAGCAGCTCGGTGACCTCGGGCAGGAAGCCCAGGTCCGACATCTGGTCGGCCTCGTCGAGGACCGCGACCTGGACGTTCGCCAGGGAGCAGGCGCCACGGTTGATGATGTCGCGCAGCCGGCCCGGGGTGGCGACGAGGACGTCGACACCGCGCTCCAGCGCGAAGATCTGGTTGCTCATCGACGTACCGCCGCAGACGACCTTCATCTTCAGGCCGAGCACGTCGCCGTAGGGCTGCAGCGCGTCCGCGACCTGCATCGCGAGCTCACGGGTCGGCGTGAGGATGATCGCGCGGGGCTTCTTGCGCTCGGTGTGGCCACCGGCCAGCGAGGCCAGGGTCGGCAGACCGAAGGAGAGCGTCTTGCCGGAGCCGGTACGGCCACGGCCCAGGATGTCCTTGCCGGCCAGGGCGTCCGGGATGGTCGCGGCCTGGATCGGGAAGGGCGCGGTCACACCGTTCTGCGCGAGCTTGCGGACGATGCCGTCGGGCAGTCCGAGCGAGGCGAACGTGACGGTCGGCTCGGCGTCGGCGGCGTCCTCGACGTCGGCGGCGTCCTCACCGGAGATCTCGGCGGTCTCGCCGGAGATCTCAACGACCTCGTCGGAGGCGGGGGCGGGGGTCTCGACGGTGTCGACGGGAGCCTCGGGAGCGGCGGCCACGACGGCCTCCGCGATCTCCACGATCTCGTTGTTCTCGACGTTCTCGGACATGACGGTGTTTTCAGAACTGGAAATTGACATGCGAAATGCGAAACCTTCCGGAGTCTCGGCACGCGCCCGTAACTCCGTGTTTTCGCAATTTCGACCGCCTCAATGCGGTCCAGCCACGGCAAGGGAGAGTACGCGCCACACGGCGCTCTTCTGTGTCGGCGCCGGGCAATGGGATCAAACGATCTACTACCATACGCACTCACCCCCACTTTCGGCAAACCGGCTCCTCCGCGACCCCCCTCACACCGGCGCGACCTGCGGTGATGCCTTCGGGGTGGGCCACACCTCCACCCGCTCCGACGGCCCCATCGCATCGGTCCGGAACTGCGCCGCGGGTGAGGCCGAGGGCTGCTCCGGGGGCTCCGACGGCTCCGGATCGGGAGAGGGCGGGGGCGGCTCCGGGGTGACCGGCGGGGGCGGCGGCTCACCCGGCCCCGGAGCGCTCGGCCCGGGAGTGGGCAGGTGGCCGCCCAGGCTCGGCTCGGGGGTGCCGGGACCGGGGGCCGGCCGGGGGTCGCCCGGGGCCGCCGAAGGGGCCTTCCCGGACGCTCTCGGGTCCGGCTCGCGGGGGCGGTCCCGGTCGGACTGCGCCTCGGCACGGCCGCTCCCGAAGCCGGCCCGTCCGGTGCCGGGCACGGTGTCGCCGTCCGGTTCGGCCTGTACCCCCTTCTGACCGGCCGGGCGTGACGGGGCCGGCTCCCCGGCGTCGCCACCGACGCTCATACAGCCGGTGGACGCGGCGATCGTCAGCGCGGTGACGGCTGCCCGGCGGACGCGGGCGGACAACTGGCGCACGAGGTGGCACCTCCGGGAGCGGGGAGTCGGCGGAGCAGAGGAAGTGTGGTGTTCAACTCCCCCGCCCCCGCCGGGGACACGCCCGGACACAACACCCGCACACGGCGGCCGTTCCCGGGCCCGGCCGTCAGCCCCCGAAGCCCCCGGCCAGCTCCACCCCCAGGAACACCGCCCCGAGTCCCACCAGCAGGGACGCCAGCACATTGGCCGCGGCGAGGAAGCCGCGGCCCGTCTCGGCGAGGCGCAACGTCTCGTAGGAGAACGTCGAGTACGTCGTCAGCGCCCCGCACAGCCCCGTACCCAGCAAGGCGTACGTGTGTCCGGACACCGCGGCCCCGGTCAGCACCCCGAGCAGCAGGCTGCCCGCCGCGTTGGCGGTGAAGGTCCCCCACGGGAACACGTACGGCAGCCCCGTCCCGTGGCGCGCCCGCACCGCATGGTCCGTCAGATAGCGCAGCGGCGCACCGACCGCGCCCCCGAGGGCGACCAGCAGCCAGTTCACGCCGTCCGCCCGCGCCGGTCCCCGCCCACGAGCGCCCGCGTGAGCACGGCCGCCGCCCACACCGCCCCGAGCGCCGCCACGACCGTCCCCGACGCGTACGCCATCGCCACCAGCGGCTCCTGACGGTTCAGCAGCTCCGACACATCGGCCGCGTAGGTCGAGAACGTGGTGAAGCCGCCGAGCACACCGACGCCCAGGAAGGGCCGGACCAGCGGATGCCTCACCACGCCACGCTCGGCGACCAGCACCATGAGCACCCCGATCAGCGCGCAGCCCGACACGTTGACCACCAGGACCGCCCAGGGGAACGCCCCCTCGGCGGCCGGCCAGGCCAGGGAGGCAGCGTGGCGGGCCGAGGCCCCCAGGGCGCCGCCCGCCGCGATCACGGCCAGGACCCGCCACCGGCCGGCCCCCTCCTCGGCCCCGGCGCGCCGCGCCGGTACGGAGAGGCCCACGTCCGGACGGCCGGGCGGCGGCTCCCGGTAGCTCACCCGTACCCCAGCTCGTGCAGCCGCTCGTCGTCGATGCCGAAGTGGTGGGCGATCTCGTGGACCACGGTGATCTCCGTCTCGGCGACGACGTCCTCCCGCGTCTCGCACATCCGCAGCGTCGGCCCCCGGTAGATGGTGATCCGGTCCGGCAGCACCCCCGCGTACCACTCGCCGCGCTCCGTGAGCGGTGTGCCCTCGTAGAGCCCCAGCAGTTCCCGGTCCTCCGGGTCCTCGGGCTCGTCCTCGACGAACACCGCGACGTTGTCCATCAGCCGCATCAGCTCGGACGGGACCCGGTCCAGGGCCACGCTCACCAGCTCTTCGAACTCCTCGCGCGTCATCTCCAGCACCCGGCCATTGTCACGTACGCCGGGCCGGAACGGGCGGGGCCGTACCGGCCCGGCGGCCACCCGCCCGGCCCACACCCGCCGCACCGCCCGCATGCCCGCCGCCCGATCGGGGCATACGCGCCCAATGGCCCGCGATCCGTTCCGCGCCGCAGTCCTCCGAGTCCGCCGCCACCACCGCTCCCGCACCACGGCACCCGTCAGCACACCGGCCACGGCCCCGCATCCGTACACGCGGGTGCTCGGCCTGCTCGCGGTCGTCGTGCTGGGGGCCTGGCTGGGGCTGCTGATCGTCGGCAGCGTGCGTACGCCGGTGGGGCCCATGGACACGACCATGACCCTGCGGCCGTCCCTGAGCGGCGGTACGAAGATCAACGTGTCGCCGCTGGGCGCGCTGGAACTGGACTCGCACGTGGCCCCGGTCCGCCTCGACGTCGACGTCGACCAGCTGGATCCCGAACGCTCGCAGGCCCTGGTCAAGCACCCCGAGCGGCTGTCCGGCCTCCAGGACGAGGTCACCACGGACGTCGCCGCCGGCACCCGGGAGCTGGCCGTCCGCTCCTGCGTGGCCGTGGTCTCCGGCGCCACCGCGCTCGGCCTCGCCGTCTACCGCCGCCCCCGCCGCGCACTGGCCGCCGGAGGGCTCGCCCTGGCGCTGCTGGCCGCTTCCGGCATCAGCGCGTACGCCACCTGGAACCCGAAGTCCGTCCTCGAGCCCAGATTCTCCGGGCTGCTCTCCAGCGCCCCCTCGGTCGTCGGCGACGCCCGCTCGATCGTCACCGACTTCGACGTCTACCAGCAGGAGCTGGCCCGGCTCGTCACCAACGTCACCAAGCTGTACGACGCCACGTCCACGCTCCCCGTGTACCGGCCCGACCCGGCGACCATCCGGGTGCTGCACGTCTCGGACATCCACCTCAACCCCGCCGCCTGGCACATCATCGGCTCGCTCGTCGAGCAGTACGAGATCGACGTGATCATCGACTCGGGCGACACCATGGACCACGGCACGGCCGCCGAGAACGGCTTCCTCGACCCGGCCCGCGAGCTCGGGGCGCCGTACGTGTGGGTGCGGGGCAACCATGACTCCAAGATCACCCAGGCCTATCTGAAGGACCTGAGGAACATTCACGTCCTCGACGGGGGCAGCGCCGTGGACGTCGCCGGGCTGCGGATCGCGGGCACCGGCGACCCGCAGTTCACCCCGGACCGCTCGCGCCCCACCGGCGGCCGGGCGGCCGAGGAGCTGGCCGGCATGCGGCTCGCCTCCGCGCTCCGCGACCAGAAGCGGGCCGGCACCCCCGTGGACATCGCGGTGGCCCACGACCCGAACGCCGCACGGCAGACCGACGGAACGGTTCCTCTCGTGCTGGCGGGCCATGTGCACCACCGGGTGAACGAACTGCTGCCGCTGGGCACGCGGCTGAAGGTCGAGGGCTCCACCGGCGGCGGCGGACTGCGCGCCGTGCAGAACGAGAAGCCCGAGAAGGTGCGCACCTCGGTGCTCTACCTGGACCGCGCCACGCGGCGTCTGCAGGCCTGGGACGAGATCACCCTGGGCGGCCTGGGCCTGACGACGGCCGAGGTCAGCCGCCATCTGCCGGAGGAGAACCCGGCCAAGCCGTCGCCCTCCCCGACCGTCTCCGCGACCTCCCCGTAAACCGTTTTGGCGATACCTCCCCGCATCCCATATGCTTCTCACGTCCCCGACGCGCTGGAAAGCGCGCAGGTGGGCCCTTAGCCCTCATCGTCTAGTGGCCCAGGACGCCGCCCTTTCAAGGCGGTAGCACGGGTTCGAATCCCGTTGGGGGCACGCTTTAACGTGTGCGAGACTTGTCTCGCACATTGCTTGGTCCTGTGGAGCAGTTTGGAGTGCTCGCCACCCTGTCAAGGTGGAGGCCGCGGGTTCAAATCCCGTCAGGACCGCTGCAGCCCGTATGAGCTGCGTGGCTGGGTAGCTCAGTTGGTACGAGCGATCGCCTGAAAAGCGATAGGTCGCCGGTTCGATCCCGGCCCCAGCCACCACCCCGAAGGCCCCGTCCGGTGGACGGGGCCTTCGCCGTTGTCAGGCCACTTCCTCCTCCTCCCGTCCGGTACGCCGCCGCCACGCCCGCACACCGAGGATCAGCAGCACCACACCCACCACGGCCCCCAGCGCCAAGGCGTCGGGCACGCTCCGGCCGACGCCCTGCGCCCACTGCTCGACGGCGAACGCGGTGTCGGCGTCCAGCGGTCCGGGCAGTGCGGTCGTCCCGTCGTACCTGAGGAAGAGCACTCCGAGTCCGATGAAGAGGAGACCGGAGAGCAGGGACGTGGTGTGCAGCTCGAAGCGGCCGGCGCGCAGGGTCCGGCCGCGCAGCCAGGCCCGCCGTCCGAGGTCGAAGCGTTCCCAGAGCAGCGCGAGCACGAACAGCGGCACGGCCATGCCCAGCGCGTAGACGGCGAGCAGCAGCCCGCCGTAGACCGGACTTCCGCTGACGGCCGCCACCGTGAGGACGCTGCCCAGGATCGGGCCCGCGCAGAAGCCGGCCAGCCCGTAGACCGAGCCCAGGGCGTAGACGGAGAGCGCGGTCGTGGGCCGGATACGGCCGCTGAGGGCGGCGATCCGGCGGGAGGCGAAGCCCAGGCCCACGATCTGGGCGATGCCGAGCCCGATGATCAGCCAGCCCGCGCCGAGGACGAGTGCGTCGCGGTGCCCGTAGAAGAGCCGTCCGGCGTACGAGCCCGCGGCGCCGAGCGGGACGAGGGTGGTGGCGAGTCCGGCGTAGAAGATCCCGGTCCGGGCCAGCAGCCGCGAGACGGAGTCGACGGAGTACGCGAAGAAGGCCGGGAGCAGCAGGGCGCTGCAGGGGCTGACCAGGGCGAGCAGCCCGCCGAGCAGGGCCGCGAAGTAGCCGATGTCCTGGGTCACTTGGCGGGGTCCCCGGCGCTGCCCACGTGCGCGGCGTCCGCCGCCGCGGCTTCGACGGCCTGGGTGAAGACGGCCGTCGGCTGTGCTCCGGCGACGGGGCGTCCGTTGATGAGGAACGACGGGGTGGACGTGGCGCCGATGCCGTACGCCTGCTCCTGGTCCTTGCCGACCGCTTCCGTGGCGGCCGCGCTGTCGGTGTCGCGTACGAAGCGGTCGAGGTCCTTGACCCCGGCCTGCCGGGCGAGCTCCTTGAGCCGGTCCTGGCCGAAGCCCTTCTCCTTGGCCCCCTTCGCGTAGGCGGCCCGGTGGAAGGCCCAGAAGCGGTCCTGCTGCCCCGCCGCCCAGGAGGCGCGGGCGGCGGCCTCGGACTCCTTGCCGAAGATCGGGAAGTTGCGCCATTCGATGCGCAGGGTGCCGTCCTTCACGTACTTCTCGACCAGCTCGGGTTCGGTCTCCCGGGCGAAGGTGCCGCAGTAGCCGCACTTGAAGTCGGCGTACTCGATGAGGACGACGGGGGCGTCGGCGCGGCCCTGGGCCAGCTTGTCGCCGGAGTCGCGGCGGGCGAGCTTCGCCAGCTCCGCGTACATGTCGGTGTCCGGTTCCGCGGTCGTGCCGACGACGGCGGAACCGGAGTCCGGGTTGTCGGGGGCGGTGGCCCGGTAGGAGACGAAGCCGAGCAGGCCTGCGGCGAGGACGACGACGGCGCCGAAGACGAGCGGCTTCTTGGACGACGGGCGGGTGGGCGTGGGCATGCGGGACTCCGTGCTGGTGCGTGCGGTCTGCGGGAAGGAGGAGGGGAGGCGGGTCCGCCTACACCCTCAGCACGGAGAGCTCCACGGGTGTGGGTGTGGCGGGCCGGGGACCGCGTACGGCGAGCCGTACGGCCGGCGGGCGGTCCCGTCCGGCGGCGGGCAGGACGGCCGCGACGGGGCCGGGCGCCAGGTCGTGCGCGGCGCGGGTCCGGGCCGGCAGGACGGGATCGGAGCCCTCGTGGTCCCTGTTCCGGTCGCAGCCCGGTATGCCGGTGTCCGCGGCGGCTGCCACGACGGGGCCGGACACCGGGACGGCCCCGGTCACCGCGGGTGCGCCGAGCAGTCCCAGTACGACGGCGAGCGCTGCCACCAGGCAGCACCACTGCGCACGGGACACGGGACCGCCTCGATGGGTACGGATGATCAGCTGCCCGAAATGGTACGTGCTGTGATCCCCCGCGCCCGCTCGGTCACCGAGGCCGTGCCCGGGGTGGCGGCGGAGGGATGCGGGCCGGCCCGCGCGGGGCACGGCGGAGGGGCGTGGACCCGGCCGCGCGGGGCACGGCGGAGGGGCGTGGACCCGGCCGCGCGGGGCACGTGACGGAGTCCGCGTGAAATGGTTCGCCACTCCTTGCGCCCGGGTGAGATCCTGGGATCCGTATGTCTACTTCCTTCGCCGATCTCCAGTCCCAGCTCGGGCAGCTCTCGCTCCGCGACGCGAACCGGCTCGGCCGTCGTCTCGAGGGTGCCCGGCGCATCCGCAAGCCCGAGGCCCGACAGTCCGTGCTGGACGAGATCGCCGCCGAGGCCGGGAAGGCAGCCGAACGGCTCGCAGGACGCGCCGCGCGGATGCCCGCCCTGTCGTACCCGGAACAGCTTCCGGTCAGCCGGAGGAAAAACGAGATCCTGGAGGCGATACGCGACCACCAGGTCGTGATCGTCGCGGGTGAGACGGGTTCCGGCAAGACCACGCAGATCCCCAAGATCTGCATGGAGCTGGGGCGCGGCGTCCGGGGCATGATCGGGCACACCCAGCCCCGCCGGATCGCGGCCCGTACGGTCGCCGAGCGGGTCGCCGACGAGCTGAAGACCCCGCTCGGCGAGGCCGTCGGCTGGAAGGTGCGCTTCACCGACCAGGTGAACCCGGACGCGACGTTCGTGAAGCTGATGACGGACGGCATCCTGCTGGCCGAGATCCAGACGGACCGCGAGCTCCTCGCGTACGACACGATCATCATCGACGAGGCCCACGAGCGGTCGCTGAACATCGACTTCCTGCTGGGCTATCTGGCGCGGCTGCTGCCCAGGCGCCCCGATCTGAAGGTCGTCATCACCTCGGCGACCATCGACCCGGAGCGCTTCGCCAAGCACTTCGGCGAGGCGCCGATCGTGGAGGTCAGCGGGCGTACGTACCCGGTCGAGGTGCGTTACCGCCCGCTGCTGGAAGAGGCCGGCGAGGACTCCGACCGCGACCAGATCACCGCGATCTGCGACGCCGTCGACGAGCTCCAGTCGGAGGGCCCCGGCGACGTCCTGGTCTTCCTCTCCGGTGAGCGGGAGATCCGCGACACCGCGGACGCGCTGAACAAGCGGAGTCTGCGGCACACCGAGGTGCTCCCCCTCTACGCGCGCCTCTCGCACGCCGAGCAGCACCGGGTGTTCCAGCGGACCCCCAACGGCATCGTCCGCAGGATCGTTCTGGCGACGAACGTCGCCGAGACGTCGCTGACCGTCCCCGGCATCAAGTACGTGATCGACCCGGGCAACGCCCGCATCTCCCGCTACAGCCACCGCACCAAGGTCCAGCGGCTGCCGATCGAGCGGATCTCGCAGGCCAGCGCCAACCAGCGCAAGGGCCGCTGCGGCCGTACGTCGGACGGCATCTGCATCCGGCTGTACTCCGAGGACGACTTCGTCACCCGTCCGGAGTTCACCGACCCCGAGATCCTGCGGACCAACCTCGCCTCCGTCATCCTCCAGATGACCGCGGCGGGTCTCGGCGAGATCGAGAAGTTCCCCTTCATCGACCCGCCGGACCACCGCAACATCCGCGACGGTGTCCAGCTGCTCCAGGAGCTGGGTGCGCTTGAACCGGAGGAGAAGTCCCCCCAGGAGGGGAAGAAGGGGCAGCGGCTCACCCCGCTCGGGCGCAAGCTCTCGCAGCTGCCCGTGGACCCGCGCCTGGCCCGCATGGTCATCGAGGCCGACCGGAACGGCTGTGCCCGCGAGGTCATGGTCATCGCCGCGGCGCTCTCCATCCAGGACCCGCGTGAGCGGCCCTCGGAGAAGCAGACGCAGGCCGATCAGCAGCACGCCCGCTTCAAGGACGAGACGTCCGACTTCCTGGCGTACCTGAATCTGTGGCGTTACGTCCGGGAGCAGCAGAAGGAGCGGGGCTCCTCCAGCTTCCGCCGGATGTGCAAGCAGGAGTACCTGAACTTCCTGCGCATCCGCGAGTGGCAGGACATCTACGCCCAGCTGCGCACGGTGGCCAAGCAGATGGGCATCGCAGTCGAGGAGCCCAGGGACGACGAGGGCGTGCCCGAGCAGGCGGTGCACACCTCGCTGCTCGCGGGGCTGCTGTCGCACATCGGACTGAAGGACACCGAGAAGAACGAGTACCTGGGTGCCCGCAGCGCCAAGTTCGCGGTCTTCCCCGGGTCCGCGCTGTTCAAGAAGCAGCCGCGCTTCGTGATGTCGGCCGAGCTGGTCGAGACGTCCCGGCTCTGGGCGCGGGTCAACGCCAAGGTGGAGCCGGAGTGGATCGAGCCGCTCGCCGAGCACCTGCTGAAGCGCACCTACAGCGAGCCGCACTGGGAGAAGGACCAGGCGGCGGTGATGGCGTACGAGCGGGTCACGCTCTACGGGGTACCGATCGTCGCCCAGCGCAAGATCAATTTCGGCCGTATCGACCAGGAGGCGTCCCGCGATCTGTTCATCCGGAACGCCCTGGTCGAGGGGGACTGGCGTACGCACCACCAGTTCTTCCACGACAATCGCAAACTGCTCGGCGAGGTCGAGGAGTTGGAGCACCGCGCCCGGCGCCGCGACATCCTCGTGGACGACGAGACGCTCTTCGACTTCTACGACCGGCGGATCCCGGAGCACATCGTCTCCGGGGCGCACTTCGACTCCTGGTGGAAGCACAAGCGCCGTGACGAGCCGGACGCGCTCGACTTCGAGCGTTCGATGCTCATCAACGAGAAGGCGTCCGCCGTCACCAAGGACGACTATCCGGACTCCTGGCGCCAGGGGAAGCTCAAATTCCGGGTGACCTACCAGTTCGAGCCCGGCGCGGACGCGGACGGTGTGACGGTCCACATCCCGCTCCATGTGCTCAACCAGGTCACCTCCGAGGGCTTCGACTGGCAGATCCCGGGCCTGCGCGAGGAAGTGGTCACCGAGCTGATCCGCTCGCTGCCCAAGCCGATCCGCCGGCACTACGTCCCGGCCCCGGACTACGCGGCGAAGTTCCTGGACCGGGCCGTCCCGCTCCAGGAGCCCCTGCCACTGACGCTCGCCCGGGAACTGCGGCGGATGGTCGGCGTGCCGGTCACGGCCGAGGACTTCGACCTCTCCCGCGTCCCGGACCACCTGAAGATCACCTTCCGGATCGTCGACGAGCGGCGCCGCAGGGTCGCCGAGGACAAGGACCTGGAGGCGCTGAAGATCCAGCTGCGCCCGAAGGCCCGTCAGGCCCTCTCCCAGGCCGCTGCGGCCACCGCGGGCCCCTCGGGCGAGTCCGTCGAGCGTTCGGGCCTCACGGACTGGACGATCGGCACGCTGGACAAGATCTTCGAGACGCGGAGGGCCGGCCAGCCTGTCAAGGCGTACCCGGCGCTCGTCGACCAGGGCCAGGCCGTCGCCGTACGGCTCTTCGACACCGAGGCCGAGCAGCAGCAGGCGATGTGGCGCGGCACCCGGAAGCTGATCCTGCTGAACATCCCAGTGAACCCCGCGAAGTTCGCCTCGGACACGCTCACCAACCAGCAGAAGCTCGCCCTGTCCCGGAATCCGCACGGCTCGATCCAGGCGCTCTTCGACGACTGCGCGACGGCTGCGGCCGACCGGCTGATCGCCGCGCACGGCGGCCCGGCCTGGGACGAGGCGTCATTCCGCAGGCTGTACGACAAGGTGCGCGCGGACCTGGTGGACCTGACCGTACGCACGATCAAGCAGGTGCAGCAGATCCTCGCGGCCTGGCAGGCGTGCGAGCGCCGGCTGAAGGCCACGAACAGCCTGGTCCTGATCAACAACGTCACGGACGTAAGGGACCACCTCGCCCGCCTCGTACCGCCCGGGTTCGTCACCATGACCGGGCTGCGCAGGCTGCCCGACCTGATGCGCTACCTGGTCGCCGAGGACCGCCGGCTGCAGCAGATGCCGACGAACGTCCAGCGCGACACCACGCGCATGGAGAAGGTCCACGAGATGCAGGACGAGTACGCCTGGCTGCTGGAGCAGCTGCCGCAGGGGCGTCCCGTTCCGCAGGAGGTCCTCGACATCCGCTGGATGATCGAGGAGCTGCGGGTGAGCTACTTCGCGCACGCGCTGGGCACCGCGCAGCCCGTCTCGGACAAGCGGATCGTGAAGGCGATCGACGCGGCGGCGCCGTGACCCGGACCGCCCCGGGGTCGTAACGGCTCCGCCACCGTGGGTGAGTTCGACCTGGCCCGCGCACCTCCTGTAGAGTCTGTCTTCGCAGCCGGACGAGAGAACGGCAGCGAATTCTGGTCCTGTGGAGCAGTTTGGAGTGCTCGCCACCCTGTCAAGGTGGAGGCCGCGGGTTCAAATCCCGTCAGGACCGCAGTAGACGAAAGCCCGGATCCTCTGGATCCGGGCTTTCGCGCGTCTTGACGGCGGCACCCGTCGCGGGTAACCCGTAGGACAGAGACCGTCCTTGTTCCTCGACACGGGGCGGCCGGGTCCACCGGGAGGTCGCACGCGTATGTCTGCGCCCACGGCAAGGCACGAGACCCGCGCGCTGCTGCGCGCCCATCTGGCGGCGGCGTCCGGCTACCGCCACCTCACCCGCCACTGTCCGATCTGCCACCGCCTGCTGCGGCTCGCGATGGAGCCCCTGACGGCCCCACAGCCGCCGTACGGCGGACCGCGCCCCTGCGACACCCCCGAACCGCCGCACGCCCCTGAGGAATCCACCGACGCCCGCGACGGGGGCGCCGGGCCGCGACCCGGACCTCCCGGCGCCGCGGAGGCGGACGGGGGCCGGCGTGAGGACGAAAGTCCCCCCGCGACATGACCATCTGCCGCAGCCATCCGCCCCCTCGCGGTGGCAGGCTCGTAGTTGGCAAGACCGTGCCGGTGTGACGGGAGTCACCGAATCAGTTTTGCGCGGAGGGGACTTTACGCACTTCCTACAACTGGCGAATTTAATATGTGCAATTGCACTCTCCCGGAAGCACATCCCGGACCGTTCCACCCGAGCTGCCCCACGACGTCCGGGACCCATACGAACAGTCCCTAACAGCCCCGACCACAGCCGCGCACCGACCCCCGGGAAACCGACCCGTCGGCCTGTTCGGGCGCCGACGGGCAGGCCCCGGGTGCGCTTCGGGCACAAAAAGATCGCGCTGGACTCGGCGGAGCCCAGCGCGATCTAACGACAAGCCCTGCATTGCACAGGTGTGACGCCCGTTGGGGCAGGCGTCCGTCGTGTGGAGCTATGAGTGGGCACCTGGGGTTGGGGGACCCATGGGTAGCCCTGTTATGGCTGCGGCGACAGGGGTGTGTCAGGCCTCGCTGCGCTGCTGCGGAATACCCGCAAGCAGTGCGCGGACCTCTGCCTCGCGGTACCGGCGATGTCCACCGAGCGTGCGGATGGACGTGAGCTTGCCAGCCTTCGCCCACCGGGTGACCGTCTTCGGGTCCACGCGGAACATCGTGGCAACCTCAGCCGGGGTCAGCAGCGGCTCGGCATCAGGGGTGCGAGCGGTCATGAGCGGCCTCCTCGGGAGAACCGAACCATCTCGGTTCTTTCCTCTAAATTCTGCACCTTGACCCGCGTTGCCCGAAATGGCGGACGCGGGCCGAGTCGGTTATAGGACGAACGGCTTGTCCTCGGCACTACAACTACACCATCCGTCCAGCCACGTCGGCCAAACCGATGGAATTGCCCTCCCAGGTGTTCATCAGCGACGGAAGCCGATGGACCATGCCATAGCGGACAGTCACGCCCCAGTAACGATCAGTCACAGGAGTGCTCAAGGGTCATCAGAAGTCCTCAGACCCCCCATAGCGTGCAATGCTGAGCATTCCGCCCATAGTTGGACGAACGGAGCCCTCCCCGGACTCCTTGTCCTATTTTGGCATGAGGAGTAGGGAAGGGCGCAAGGGCCCCGTTAGTGCTATCCGTCACGCTTGAGGCAAAGGCCCGGTTCGGGACGTAGGTCCTAGGGCTTGAAGCGGAGACTCCCGCCTCACCTGCCACACGCATCACACAGGACACAGGTTCACGGCACGTCAGTTCCCCTCGACGCCCGCCTGTTCCCCTCGGCGCATCCCGCTCACCTCCGTCCGGCGTCCTCGGCGCCCACCGATGCCGGACACCTCACGGGATGTCTCTTCCCTGCCGATCGCGGGTCTATGCGACGGTACGTGTCATTTCACACAGCTATCGGGCTAGTTGGCAGACTGCCTGTCCCGTACCGCGCGCCACCGCTCGGCGAGACGCGCGTACGCGACGCCCGCCGCGTCGCTGTCCCCGGCCCGCAACGCGGCGATCCCCTCGGCCACGTCCGCGGCCGACCGGTCCGCGGCGAGCCGCTCCCCCGGCAGCGCGTGCACCAGCCCGCCGTAGTCCAGCTCCACCAGGGAGCGCGGATGGAATTCCTCCAGCCAGCGGCCCACGTCCACCAGCCCCTCGGCCAGCGGCCCTTCGTCGACCGACTCCCGCAGCGTCCTGAGCGCCCTCGCCAGCCGACGGCGCGCCTGCACCATCGGCGTCCGGTAGCGCAGCAGGGGCCGCCGCCCCTCGGTGCCCACCGCGACGTACTCGCGCTCCTCGTCGTCGAACAGGACGAACCAGCGCACCGGGACATGCCACACCGTGGTCCGGATCCAGGGCCGGGCGTCCGGGTTCCGCTCCGCCCACCGCTCGTGGTCCGCGATCGCCTGGAGCCGCACCACCGGGGGGAGGACCGCGTCCAGCACAGTGGCCGGAAACAGCCCATCGAGTTCCTCCAGCGCCAGCCAGCCGCGCATCCGGGTACGCCACGGGCAGACGCACACCACGCCGTCGACCTCCGCGACGAAGGCGTCCGCGCTCTCGTGGACGGGCACGGCGACCGGCGGGGTGGGCACCAGGTCGGCCAGCGAGCGGCGCAGTTCGTCCTGTGCCGTGGGGAGCTCGGAACGCTGGGCGTAGCGCGCCCAGTGACCGCGTTCGGGCTCCCGGAAGGCGGCGAGCGGCTCGTACACCCGCAGGTAGGACGTGTAAGGGACGAGCACTGAAGACACCACCGACATGCGGCAGATCGTGTCACGCCTGTACTCCGCCAGGGGGTGATCCTCGGCACCGGAACAGATCCGCGTGTCCCGAGGACTTACGCTCTTGCCCGTCGGACCGGCCGTGCCGGTCGGTCCGGGACCCTCCCCACCTTCAGGAGGGTCTTCCCCGCCGCTTCGTACTTGGGAGTCACCACAGTGACCGATGTGACCGGCGTGCCTGTCGACGTACTGCAGACCCTGTTCCACTCCGCCCAGGGTGGCCACGAGCAGGTCGTGATCTGCCAGGACCGTGCCAGCGGCCTCAAGGCCGTCATCGCCCTCCACTCCACCGCCCTGGGCCCGGCCCTCGGCGGCACCCGCTTCTATCCGTACGCCTCCGAGGCCGAGGCCGTCGCGGACGCGCTGAACCTGTCGCGCGGCATGTCGTACAAGAACGCCATGGCCGGCCTCGACCACGGTGGCGGCAAGGCCGTCATCATCGGCGACCCGGACACGATCGAGGCCGGGCGGAAGACAGAACTGCTCCTGGCCTACGGCCGGTTCGTGGCCTCGCTGGGCGGGCGCTACGTGACCGCGTGCGATGTCGGCACCTACGTCACCGACATGGACGTCGTCGCCCGGGAGTGCCGCTGGACCACCGGCCGCTCCCCGGAGAACGGCGGCGCCGGCGACTCCTCCGTCCTCACCGCCTTCGGCGTCTTCCAGGGCATGCGGGCCTCCGCCCAGCACCTGTGGGGCGACCCGACGCTGCGGGGCCGCAAGGTCGGTGTGGCGGGCGTCGGCAAGGTGGGCCGCCACCTGGTCGAGCACCTGCTCAGCGACGGCGCGGAGGTCGTCGTGACGGATGTGCGCGAGGAGTCCGTACGCCGGATCACCGATCCGCACCCCGAGGTCGCCGTGGCCGTGGACACGGACGCGCTGATCCGCACCGAGGGCCTCGACATCTACGCCCCGTGCGCACTCGGCGGAGCGCTGAACGACGCGACCGTCCCGGTGCTCACCGCGAAGGTGGTGTGCGGCGCGGCCAACAACCAGCTCGCGCACCCGGGCGTCGAGAAGGACCTTGCCGACCGTTCGGTTCTGTACGCACCGGACTACGTGGTGAACGCCGGTGGCGTGATCCAGGTCGCCGACGAGCTCCACGGTTTCGACTTCGACCGGTGCAGGGCGAAGGCGGCGAAGATCTTCGACACCACGCTGGCCATATTCGCACGTGCGAAGAGTGACGGGATTCCGCCGGCCGCGGCGGCCGACCGGATCGCCGAGCAGCGGATGGCCGAAGCCCGGCGGCACTGACACGTCACCGCGAGGTCGGCGGTGCGTCACCGGACTGTGCGGCGGCCCGGTGACACACCGCCTCCGCGGCCCGCGCGGGAGCGGGGAGACAAGACTCACGCCGGTCGGCGGGTCGGCCGTCCGGAAGAGGTTGAAATCGCGGTTGACCAGCGAGGACGGGCTCCTCTGCGGTCCTGCGCGGAGGCACGTGACGTGGGCGGCGTACCGTATGGCCGAGGAAGCAGGTACCGTTAAAGCCACGGGCGCGGTCTCTCAACCGAGAGTCCGTCCTGAAACATGAACGCGTGTCAAGACTCTGGGGCCGTCGAGCCCCGTCACCGAGGGGGTCGAGCCATGGGGCGCGGCCGGGCAAAGGCCAAGCAGACCAAGGTCGCCCGTCAGCTGAAGTACAGCAGCGGCGGGACTGATCTGTCGCGTCTGGCCAATGAGCTGGGCGCATCACCTTCGAGTCAACCACCGAACGCCGAGCCGTTCGAGGATGACGACGAGGAGGATGACCCGTACGCACAGTACGCGGATCAGTACAACGACGACGAGGACGCGGACGAGGACGACCAGTCCGGTCCGTCGTCACAGCGCCGCGGCGCTTGACCTCGCGCTGACACATCAACCCGGTCCGGGCCTGCCCGGACCGGGTTCTGTGCTGTCCCGGTCCGGACGGGTGAGCGATCACGTCACCGTCGGTCCGGTGGGCGCCGGACCGACGGTCGTGACCATTCCTACCGCGCGTAACCGCCGGTCAGGGCGGCACCCGTGGTGTGTGCGCCCCGGTCGGTGATCTCGCCGGCGACCCAGGAGTCGACACCCCGGTCGGCCAGCGTCGTCAGGGCCGCGTCCACCGAGTCGGCCGGCACGATCGCGATCATTCCGACACCCATGTTGAGCGTCTTCTCCAGCTCCAGCTGCTCGACCTGTCCGGCCTTGCCTACCAGGTCGAACACCGCTCCGGGCGTCCAGGTGGAGCGGTCGACCGTGGCGTGCAGCGCGTCCGGGACGACCCGGGCCAGGTTGTTGGCCAGGCCACCGCCGGTGACGTGGCTGAAGCCGTGCACCTCGGTCGTGCGGGTCAGCGCCAGGCAGTCCAGGGAGTAGATCCTGGTGGGCTCCAGGAGCTCCTCGCCGAGCGTCCTGCCGAACTCCTCGACCTCGCGGTCCAGGGCCCAGCCGGCCCGGTCGAAGACCACGTGGCGCACGAGCGAGTACCCGTTGGAGTGAAGACCGGACGACGCCATCGCGATGACGGCGTCACCCTTACGGATGAGCTCCGGGCCGAGCAGCCGGTCGGCCTCGACCACGCCCGTACCCGCGCCCGCGACGTCGAAGTCGTCGGGGCCGAGCAGTCCCGGGTGTTCGGCGGTCTCCCCGCCGATCAGTGCGCAGCCGGCGAGGACACAGCCTTCGGCGATGCCCTTCACGATGGCCGCGACACGCTCGGGATGCACCTTGCCGACACAGATGTAGTCGGTCATGAAGAGCGGCTCGGCACCGCAGACGACCAGGTCGTCGACGACCATGCCGACGAGGTCGTGGCCGATGGTGTCGTACACGCCCATCTGCCGGGCCAGATCGACCTTCGTGCCGACGCCGTCGGTGGCGGAGGCGAGCAGCGGGCGCTCGTAGCGCTTGAGCGCCGAGGCGTCGAAGAGGCCGGCGAATCCGCCCAGGCCGCCAAGGACCTCGGGACGCCGCGTCTTCTTCACCCACTCCTTCATCAGCTGGACGGCGCGGTCACCGGCTTCGATGTCGACGCCCGCCGCCGCGTAGGAAGCACCTGTTGTCTCAGACATTGCCCGGGATCTTTCGTGTGGGAATACGGGGCTGGTGGGGACGCCGGTCGGTCCGGGTCACGGACGACGCAGCGCGTCGGCCGCCGCGGTCGCGGCGGGGCCGGCCGCCAGCTCGGTCTCCAGCAGCTGCTTGCCGAGCAGTTCCGGGTCCGGGAGCTCCATCGGGTACTCACCGTCGAAGCAGGCGCGGCACAGGTTCGGCTTCGCGATCGTCGTCGCCTCGATCATCGCGTCGAGCGAGATGTACGAGAGCGAGTCGGCACCCATGGAGGTGGCGATCTCGTCGACGGTCATGCCGTTGGCGATCAGCTCCGCGCGGGTCGCGAAGTCGATGCCGAAGAAGCAGGGCCACTTCACCGGCGGGGAGGAGATCCGGATGTGGATCTCGGCGGCACCGGCCTCACGGAGCATCCGGACGAGTGCGCGCTGGGTGTTGCCGCGGACGATCGAGTCGTCGACGACCACCAGGCGCTTGCCCTTGATGACTTCCTTGAGCGGATTCAGCTTGAGGCGGATGCCCAGCTGGCGAATGGTCTGGGACGGCTGGATGAAGGTCCGGCCGACGTACGCGTTCTTGACCAGTCCGGCGCCGAACGGGATTCCGCTCGCCTCGGCGTAGCCGATGGCCGCGGGGGTGCCCGATTCCGGCGTCGCTATGACCAGATCGGCCTCGGCGGGAGCCTCGGCAGCCAGTTTCCGGCCCATCTCCACGCGGGAGAGGTAGACGTTCCGGCCGGCGATGTCGGTGTCGGGGCGGGCCAGGTAGACGTACTCGAAGACACAGCCCTTGGGCTTCGCTTCTGCGAAGCGAGAGGTGCGCAGGCCGTTCTCGTCGATGGCGACGAGCTCGCCCGGCTCGATCTCGCGGACGTAGCTGGCACCGCAGATGTCGAGGGCGGCGGACTCGGAGGCCACCACCCAGCCGCGCTCCAGCCGGCCGAGGACCAGGGGGCGGATGCCCTGCGGGTCACGGGCGGCGTAGAGGGTGTGCTCATCCATGAAGACGAGCGAGAAGGCGCCCTTGACCTCGGGGAGCACCTTTGCGGCGGCCTCCTCGATGGTGAGCGGCTTGTCGTCCTCGTCCCGCTGGCCGGCGAGCAGCGCGGTCACCAGATCGGTGTCGTTGGTCGCCGCGACCTGGGTGGCGCGGCCGTCCCTGCGGGGGAGGTCGGCGACCATCTCGGCGAGCTGGGCCGTGTTGACCAGGTTGCCGTTGTGGCCCAGGGCGATCGAGCCGTGCGCGGTGGCACGGAAGGTCGGCTGCGCGTTCTCCCACACCGAGGCACCGGTGGTGGAGTAGCGGGCATGGCCGACCGCGATGTGGCCCTGGAGCGATCCCAGAGACGTTTCGTCGAAGACTTGCGAGACCAGGCCCATGTCCTTGAAGACAAGGATCTGGGACCCGTTGCTCACTGCGATGCCCGCGGACTCCTGTCCACGGTGCTGCAGGGCATACAGTCCGAAATAGGTGAGCTTGGCGACCTCTTCGCCCGGAGCCCAGACACCGAAGACGCCGCAAGCGTCCTGGGGGCCTTTCTCTCCGGGGAGCAGGTCGTGGTTGAGTCGTCCATCACCACGAGGCACGGCACCGAGTGTAGGCGAGATCGACCACCGGTCCGAATTGGGGAGCCGCCGGGAAGGGGCCGCCGAAGCGCCGCGGACGTGCGCGGGAGTGGTCCCGAGGGGGCCGCCAGGAACGCGTCGAACGGTCACGGGGAGTGATCGCGACCGGGCGGGCGGACGGTGCCGACGGGGCCGCGAAGCCGCTCCCGCCCGGATCCGCGCCTGGTTACCGCCCGGTTCCGGCCTGCGGCCGCAACCGGTACCGGCACACTCGGTCATGGCGCCGGGTGAACCGGCGGGGGTGCGGGGGCAACGCGTGACCGAACGCTCGTTTCGTGGCGAGCCTCACACCCTGGGGCCTCGGTGGAGCCGTCGTGGACCGGGCCGGGGCGCCCGGGGAGACGTCCGCAGTGCGAGACCGGCGTTGACAGGCGCATGGCTCATTGGCAGGCTCCTGGCCCATGCAGCCCCTCGGTGATCTTTCGGTCACGCTCGTGGAGCGCCGCCACGTCGATCTGGGTCGCGTCGCGAGCGCCATCTGTCGCCGCGCCTGACGCCACCGCGAGCGCCGCGCGCCGTGGTTCCCGGCACCGCGAGCACCGTGACCACTGACACCGCGGACACCGTGGTTCCTGACACCGCGAGCACCGTGACCACTGGCACCGCGGACACCGTGGTTCCTGGCACCGCGAGCACCGCACTCCGTGGTTCGCGGCCTCCTGGGCGTCGCACGCCGTAGCCCCTGATCCGCCGCACGCTCCGGTCACCGCCGCGCCCTGCCGACACAGGTCCCGGATCCGCGTCCTGCCGGCAGGTCCCGGATCCGGGCATCGGCTCCGGCTCCCCCCGCCTCCCCCCGTCCATGTTCGGGCACGCGATCCCGTGCGCCCCTCCTGACGGTCCCGCCACTTCCCCCTGCCCGCGCCCGCCGCTCCGGCCCGTGCGCGAGGCCTGCCGAGGAGACCTCATGCCGTCCCACGCGCCTGAATCGAACACGAGTTCACATCAGCCTTCGCCCTCGTCGCTTTCCCGCCGCGCCTTCGGTACCGCCGTGGGCGCCACCGCGGCGACCGTCGCCGCGGGAATCCCGGCAGCCGCCGCTCCCGGCCCGGCCGGAGCGGCCGCCGCCGGGGCCGCGCGCGAGCAGCCCTTCCGCGCCGCCCGCGGCAGGCACGGGCGCCGCCCCAACATCCTGTTCGTCCTCGGCGACGACCTCGGCTGGGCGGACCTCTCCTCGTACGGTGCTCCGCACATCCGGACCCCGAATCTGGACAGGCTCGCCCGCCAGGGGGTGCGGTTCACGGACGCGTACTCCGGATCCGCCACCTGCTCCCCCACCCGGTTCAGCCTCTACACCGGGCGCTATCCGGGCCGCACGAAGGGCGGGCTCGCGGAGCCCATCGCGGACCGGTCGGTGGGTCTCGAACCGACGCACCCCACGCTGGCGTCCCTGCTACGAGGGGCCGGATACTCGACCGCGCTGATCGGCAAGTGGCACTGCGGATACCTGCCCGACTACAGCCCGACCCGGTCGGGCTGGGACGAGTTCTTCGGGAACTTCGGCGGGGCGCTGGAGTACTACTCGAAGCTCGGCCTCGGCGGTGAGTACGACCTGTACGAGGGCGACGCCGCGTACAAGGACCTCCGCTACTACACCCGGATCCTGACGGAGCGCGCGAGCGAGTACGTACAGCGTGACCACGACCGGCCCTGGCTCCTCAACCTGAACTTCACCACCCCGCACTGGCCGTGGATCGCGGACGGGGACACCGAGCAGAGCGCCGAGATCGTCCGCCGGATCAAGGCCGGTGACCGGGGCGCCCTGTGGAACGCCGACGGCGGCTCGGTCGAGAAGTACACCGAGATGGTGGAGGACCTGGACCGCTCGGTCGGCGAGGTGCTGAAGGCCCTGAAGCACTCCGGCCAGGAGGAGGACACCCTGGTCTTCTTCGCCAGCGACAACGGCGGGGAGCGGTTCTCGTACAGCTGGCCGCTGTCCGGCAACAAGAGCTCGCTCCAGGAGGGCGGCATCCGGGTCCCCTCGGTGCTGCGCTGGCCGGCCCGTATCGACGGCAACCAGGTCAGCGACCTGCCGGTGTTCTCGCCCGACTGGACGGCGACCCTGCTGGAGCTCGGCGGGGCCCGCCCGGATCCCGCCTATCCGCTGGACGGGACGAGTCTCGCCGGATACCTGCTGCGGGACGAGGCCCCGGAGGAGCGCGACCTGTTCTGGCGGGTGCGCGGGGAGCGCGCGCTGCGGCGCGGTGACTGGAAGTACTACCGGGGCAGGGGCGGTGCCGACCAGCTGTTCCAGCTGGCCGACGACCAGCGGGAACAGGCCGACAGGGCAGCGGCCGAGCCCGGGCTGCTGGCCGAGCTGCGGGCGTCGTGGGAGCGGACGAACGCCGGTCTGCTGCCGTATCCGACGGCCTCCTGACGCTCCGCACCCGCACGGGCGGTCACTTCCCGGCCGCCGGGGCCGACGCTCCGAGTCCCTTGCCGTCCGCCGCGGTGAGGGACAGCGTGCGGTGCTGGATCCCGTACGTCGTCCTCCCCCGGAGGACGGCGAGCACCGCGCGCTCCAGATCCATCTCGGGGCCGGGGCACATCTTCCGCGTCGAGGCGAGCGGGCCGAAGGTGATCGTGGAGCCGGAGACGGTCGCCTCGCCGTGGAAGGAGTTGCAGCCGAGGCTGCCCTCCACGGACCCGTCCTCGCCGAGGGTCAGGTGCGCCCTGTCCTCCGCGCCCGGGGGCAGGGAGGAGGCGGTGCCGCCGGAGACCAGCCCGGTGACCTTCCAGGTGGTTCCGGTGAGCGGGGCCGGTGGCTGCGAGGCGAGGGCGATGGTGTCGCCCCCGGCCGTGGTCAGCGTCAGGGTCCTGTGGTCCCCCTTGCCCGCGACGGCGGCCACGAGCTCACCGCTGAACGTGCGGCCCATCGCCTCCTCGAAGCGCTGGACGTCCTCCTCGCAGGCCATGTCCGTGGTGGTGTCCGGTCCGACGGTGACCTTCTCGCCTTCGACACGGGCATCGGCGGTGAAGCGGTTGCAGCCCAGATTGCCGCTCGCACCGCCCTCGGCGTCGATCTCGACATGGGCACCGGCCGGTGCGGCGGTCTTCTTCCCGTCGACGGTCAGGGAGGACACGCTCCAGTGGACACCGCTGAGGGCGAGGTCCGTCCGCACGGTGCCGCTACCGTCTCCGGATCCTGATCCGGAGCCCGATTCCGTACCGCAGGCGGTGAGGGTGAGGAGGGCCAGGGCGCTGACGGCCATACGTTGTTTGTACATGGCCATGGGACGGATCGACCGGTCGATCCGGTTCCCCTCAGCCCGTCAGCGGGAGCAGCGGGGCGAGGTCGGCCCGCTCGCCACTGGCGCTGACCTTGGCGTCCTCGAGCTCGCGCGTCCACTCCGCACGGCCCGTCGCCAGCCGGATCCATGTGAGCGGGTCCGTCTCCACGACGTTGGGCGGGGTGCCCCGGGTGTGCTTCGGGCCGCCGATGCACTGGACGACGGCGAAGGGCGGGACCCGCACCTCGACGGACCCGCCGGGCGCCCGGTCGGCGAGCGCGTCGGCGAGCAACCGGGTGCACGCGGCGAGTGCCTGACGGTCGTACGGGATGTCGAGTCCGGTCGCCCGGTGGAGGTCGTCCGTGTGGATGACGAGCTCGACGGCCCTGGTCACCAGGAAGTCGCCCAGCCGCATGGTGCCCGCCCGAGTCGCCACCAGCCGGTCCCCCGCGCCGGAGGGCACCAGCTGTGCGAACCGGGTGGCGGTCTCCTCGTACAGCGCGCCGAGGTCGGACCGCTGCCCAGCGGGGGCCGGGTCGCCGGTGACGCGGCCGGCGGCCTCGGCTGCGGAGAACGGCCACTCCAGCAGCGTGAGCTGCGGCTTCGGGCCGCCCGCCGGCTCCGGGAGCTCCAGACCGAGATTGACGCGCTCGACCGCCATGGCGAGGTGCGCCGCCAGGTCCCGGACCGTCCGGTCGCCCGGCCCGGCCGGGCCGGTGAGCTGTTCGGGCGTCAGGGCCCGGACGGCTTCCCGCACATGGCCGAACTGGGCGAGGACCGCGGTCCGGGTCCTGGAGAAGTCGTACGCGCGAGGGCGCTTCTTGGCCGGTGGCATGAGGGGAGACTAATCGGCGGGTCCGACAGCGCCCTCCTGTGCCACCGGCCCCGGCCTCCCCAGGTGCCCGGACGTCGCGCCGGGCTGTTCAACCGGTACGGAGGCCTCGTCGGTCACGAATGCCTCGCCGTTCGCCGGGATCCCGAGGCCCCGCCAGGTGAAGGGAACTCCGCGGGCCGTGTCGAAGTCCGGGTGGTCCATCAGCTGGAAGTGGAGGTGCGGCTCGGTGGAGTTGCCCGAGTTCCCGCACCGGGCGAGCTGCTGCCCGGCCCGGACGGTGTCCCCCGCCCTCACCTGGAGCGAGTCCTGCCGCAGGTGCGCGTACGCCGCGTACGTGCCGTCGCCGAGGTCGAGCACGAGATGGTTGCCGACGATCCGGCGCGCGCCGGCCATGTCACGGACGAAGGCCTCGATCACCAGCAGGTACGCCAGCGCCGGGCCGGAGTTCCGGCTGAGGTGGTCGCGCTGCCGGTCGCCCGCGCGTACGACGGTGCCGTCCGCCACCGCGAGGACGGTGGCGTCGAAGGCCGGGAAGTCGCGGCCGGGACGGGCGACGGGCCACAGCCACCGGAACGGCGGGCGGCCGCCCTCCTCCGGTTCGGCGACGATGTCGATCGCGTACGCCTGTCCGTAGGCGTGCGTGCCGTGGCTCGGCACCTTGTCGGCCGGGCTGTTGAGCGCGGTCCAGCGCCCCGCCACCGGCGGGCCGACCTCCACCGGAGGCCGGGCCCGCGTCAGGTCCGTACGGCCGGCGAGGCTCAGCGCGAGACCGGTGACGACGGCCGCCGCCGCGGGCACGAACACCAGCACGAACGGGTCCAACGGCCCCGTGAAGGCGGTGACCAGCACCAACGCGACGAAGACGATCCAGCAGTAGCGGTACAGGATCACGGCGGCTTTGCGTACGGACATGGCGTTCCCCTCGCAACGAGCGTGTGCGGTCAGGGCCGGGCCGCGGTGAGCACCACCAGCAGCGGCACGACCCGGGGGCCCGGCACCTCGTAGCGCCCGCGGCCCGTCGTGTGCAGCCAGCCCGCGCCGGTCAGCAGGCGCAGGTGGTGGTAGATCTGCCCGGTCGTCCCGGTCTCGTCCAGGCCGGCCAGCTCGGCGGCCGTACGACGGCCCGCGAGGATCTCGCGGAGCAGCCGCAGCCGCACGGGATGACCGAGCGCGGCCAGGGGTTCGGCGGCTTCCGCCCAGTCGGGGCGGTCCTCGTCGGATCCCAGGAGCCCCGCGGTGAGCGCGCCGTACTGCCACTCGTAACGCTCCCCGGCGGGCATCCGCACCGCGCCCGTGAACAGCACCCCGCCGTCGGCCGCCGCGTCCCCGACCTGTTCGAGCTGGTCCTTCAGCCCGTCCAGCGCCCAGAAGTCCCCGACGCCCAGGCTCGGCGGCCCGCCGTCCGCCGCCCGCTCCAGCACCGCCAGTCGGCGTTCCAGCTCGGCGACACGTTCCTCAAGCTCCACAGAACACAACCTTACGTAATTACGTAACATCGATCAACATGTTTCCGGTGAGAACGCCGAAGCCCCCGTCCGGTCGACCCGGACGGGGGCTTCGGTACAGGCAGAACTTAGGCGAACAGACCCCTCAGGGTCCCCTCGTGAGCCGTGCTCAGCTCGCTCAGCGGGATGCTGAACTCGCCCTGGATCTCGATCTCGTCGCCGTCCACGACACCGATCCGGGCCACGGGCAGACCCCGCGCACCGCACATGTCGTTGAAGCGGAGCTCCTCGCTGCGCGGAATCGAGACGACCGCACGGCCGGCCGACTCCGAGAACAGGAAGGTGAACGCGTCCAGACCGTCCGGGACGACCAGCCGGGCACCCTTCCCGCCGCGCAGGCAGGACTCGGTGACCGCCTGGATCAGGCCGCCGTCGGAGAGGTCGTGCGCCGCGTCGATCATGCCGTCGCGGGAGGCCGAGATCAGGATCTCGCCGAGCAGCTTCTCGCGGCCCAGGTCGACCTTGGGCGGCATCCCGCCGAGGTGCTGGTGGACGACCTCGGACCAGGCCGAGCCGCCGAACTCCTCGTGCGTGTCACCCAGCAGGTAGAGCAGCTGGCCCTCTTCGGCGAAGGCCACCGGGGTGCGCCGGGTGACGTCGTCGATCACGCCGAGGACGGCCACGACCGGCGTCGGGTGGATCGCCGTCTCACCGGTCTGGTTGTACAGCGACACGTTGCCGCCGGTGACCGGGGTGCCGAGCTCCAGGCAGCCGTCCGCGAGACCACGGGTGGCCTCCGCGAACTGCCACATGACGTCCGGGTCCTCGGGGGAGCCGAAGTTCAGGCAGTCCGAGATGGCGAGCGGCTTGGCGCCGGACGCGGCGACGTTGCGGTACGACTCCGCCAGCGCGAGCTGTGCGCCCGTGTAGGGGTCGAGCTTCGCGAACCGGCCGTTGCCGTCGGTCGCCATGGCCACGCCCAGGTTCGACTCCTCGTCGATCCTGACCATGCCGGCGTCCTCGGGCATCGCGAGCACGGTGTTGCCCTGCACGAAGCGGTCGTACTGGTCGGTGATCCAGGACTTGGAGGCCTGGTTCGGTGAGGAGACCAGCCGCAGGACCTGCTCGCGGAGCTCCGCGCCGTTCGCCGGACGGGCCAGCTTGCCGGCGTCGTCCGCCTGCAGCGCGTCCTGCCAGGACGGCCGCGCGAACGGCCGGTGGTACGTCGGGCCCTCGTGGGCCACGGACCGCGGCGGTACGTCCACGATCTGCTCGCCGTGCCAGAAGATCTCCAGCTGCGAGCCCTCGGTCACCTCACCGATGACGGTGGCGATGACATCCCACTTCTCGCAGATCTCCATGAAGCGGTCCACGTGCTGCGGCTCGACGATCGCGCACATGCGCTCCTGCGACTCGCTCATGAGGATCTCCTCGGGCGAGAGGGAGGAGTCGCGCAGCGGCACGGTGTCCAGCTCGACGCGCATACCGCCGGAGCCCGCGGAGGCCAGCTCGCTCGTGGCGCAGGAGAGCCCGGCGCCGCCGAGGTCCTGGATGCCCGCGACGAGCTTCTCCTTGAAGATCTCCAGGGTGCACTCGATGAGGAGCTTCTCCTGGAACGGGTCGCCGACCTGGACGGCGGGCCGCTTGGTGGGCTTGGTGTCGTCGAAGGTCTCCGAAGCCAGCACGGAGACGCCGCCGATGCCGTCGCCGCCGGTGCGGGCGCCGTACAGGATCACCTTGTTGCCGGGGCCGGAGGCCTGGGCGAGGTGGATGTCCTCGTGCTTCATCACGCCGATGCAGCCGGCGTTGACGAGCGGGTTGCCCTGGTAGCAGGCGTCGAAGACGACCTCGCCGCCGATGTTCGGCAGGCCGAGACAGTTCCCGTATCCGCCGATGCCCGCGACGATGCCGGGCAGGACCCGCCGGGTGTCGGGGTGGTCGGCCGCACCGAAGCGCAGCGGGTCGACGACCGCGATCGGGCGTGCACCCATGGCCAGGATGTCGCGGACGATGCCGCCGACGCCGGTGGCCGCGCCCTGGTAGGGCTCGATGTACGAGGGGTGGTTGTGCGACTCGACCTTGAAGGTGACCGCGTAGCCCTGCCCGACGTCGACCACACCGGCGTTCTCGCCGATGCCGACGAGCATCGCGTCGTTCTCGGGGACCTTCTCGCCGAACTGCTTGAGGTGGACCTTGCTGCTCTTGTAGGAGCAGTGCTCGGACCACATCACGGAGTACATGGCGAGCTCGGCGCCGGTGGGACGACGGCCCAGGATCTCGCGGATCCGGGCGTACTCGTCCTCCTTGAGGCCGAGGTCCTTCCAGGGCTGCTCGGCGTCCGGGGTTTCGGCCGCGTGCTCGACCGTGTCCAGGCTCATGCGTTGACCAGCTTCTTGATGATCGAGGTGAAGAAACCGAGTCCGTCGGTGCGACCGGTGCCGATCAGCGGCTCGACGGCGTGCTCCGGGTGCGGCATCAGGCCGACGACGTTGCCGGCGGCGTTGGTGATGCCGGCGATGTCGCGGAGCGAGCCGTTCGGATTCACGTCGGAGTAGCGGAACGCGACGCGGCCCTCGGCCTCCAGCTCGTCGAGCGTGCGCTCGTCGGCGGTGTACCGGCCGTCCACGTTCTTCAGCGGTACGGAGATCTCCTGGCCCGCGGTGTAGTCCGAGGTCCAGGCCGTCTCCGCGTTCTCCACCCGCAGCTTCTGGTCGCGGCAGATGAAGTGGAGGTGGTTGTTGCGCAGCATCGCGCCGGGCAGCAGGTGCGCCTCGGTCAGGATCTGGAAGCCGTTGCAGATTCCGAGGACCGGCATGCCGGCCTTCGCCTGCTCGATGACGGTCCCCATCACCGGCGAGAAACGTGAGATGGCGCCGGCCCGCAGATAGTCGCCGTAACTGAAACCGCCCGCCAGGACGACCGCGTCGACCTGGTGCAGGTCGGTGTCGCGGTGCCACAGCGATACGGGTTCGGCACCCGCGATCCGGACGGCCCGCAGGCTGTCGCGGTCATCGAGCGTGCCGGGGAAAGTGACGACTCCGATACGAGCGGTCACTTCGGCTCCTCGGCCTTCTCGTCCGCCTCGATCTTGACGGTGAAGTCCTCGATGACGGTGTTGGCGAGGAAGGTCTCGGCCATCTCGTTAATACGGGCGAGGGCCGCGGCGTCGACCGGACCCTCGACCTCGAGCTCGAAACGCTTTCCCTGACGTACGTCCGCGATTCCTTCGAAGCCGAGACGGGGCAGTGCGCGCTGCACAGCCTGTCCCTGCGGGTCGAGGATCTCCGGCTTGAGCATGACGTCGACTACGACGCGTGCCACTGGCACTCCCGGTGGTGTGGTGCGGCTGTGTCTCCGAGGGGTTCCCCAGATCCCCGCGGGTCCACTCAGCGTACCTGGCCAGAAATTCTACGCGGGTAGATATCGGACGGAAGGGATCACGGTGAGATATCGACCGCGACAACGGACAGGGAAAATCCTGGAAAAAATCTTCACCCGGATTGCATGCGGACACGCGGATGCAATTGCCCGGGCTTCACAATGCGGCTCCCGCCGCTGTACAAATGATTACCGGGGAAAGCACGATTGCCCCGGAACAGTCGACACCAGTCGATCCGTATCCGCCTAACAGCCGGAAGGCCGTCATCGGCGCATGTCAGACGCGACGATGCCGTAGGAAAGGACCGATATCCGTGGCTCAGCGCGTAGTGGTTTCGCTCTCCGACGACATCGACGGGGGAGAAGCGGCGGAAACGGTCACCTTCGCCCTGGACGGGAACTCGTACGAGATCGACCTCAATCCCGCCAACGCAGAGAAACTGCGCAAGACCCTGGCCCCCTACGTGGCGGCCGGCCGAAAGCAGACAAATACCGGCAAGCACGGCAGGGCTCCGGTGTCGTACCACCACACGTCCCTCGCCCCCGACCCGGCGGCCGTGCGCGCCTGGGCCCGCTCGCACCGGATGGAGGTGCCGGCCCGGGGCCGGATCCCCAAGAAGGTCTACGAGGCGTTCCAGGCCGCCAGTTGAGCGTCGGCCGGGAGCCGTGCCCGGAATGATCCATTCCGCTACGGCCTCCGGCACCCGCCGGAACGACACCCCGGGGAGCCGACTTGCACAACACCCCCGCAGGTCGGCTAGAGTCTGGAGCACGCCGAAGGGCAAGGCCGAAAGGCCCGGTCCGAAGCAGCGTGCGGGTGTAGTTCAGTAGTAGAACATCCCCCTTCCAGGGGGAAGGCGCAGTGTGCAATTCCTGTCACCCGCTCTGCACTGCCTTACCGGACCACTTCGTGGATCAGGTACAGTAGTGACCGCTCCACCGGTGAAAGCCGAGTGGTAGCAATGCGGACGTAGCTCAGTTGGTAGAGCGCAACCTTGCCAAGGTTGAGGTCGCCAGTTCGAACCTGGTCGTCCGCTCGTGTTCAAAGGCCCTGATCGATATCGATCAGGGCCTTTGTCGTGTCCGTCGTCGACCCATGACGTTTGTCATGGGCAGTGGTGACAGTGCGCACTGTTCCCGGCCGTGATCCGACGGAAGTCTTGAGTCATGACCACCGAGGACTCTCCCCCCGCCGTCGCAGCAGCCGCCGTCGCAGCAGTTGCCACCGTCGCCGTCGGGTCGGGCGGAGTCCGGAAGAGGCGGAGGGGAGCGGGAGCACCGTGGTGTGGGTGAGGGCGCGGGTGCGGGGATGGAAGAACCGCAGCGGCTACGACAAGATCGATCTCTATACGCGCGGCACCCTGCACTCCCTGGTGTGGATGTCCGTCCTGTCCCAGGTGCTGCTGTCGGTGACCCGGCCCGTACGGCAGTCGGACGCACCGTTCGTGCTGATCGCCGGGACGATCCTGGTTGCGGTCGGACAGGTCGCCGTCGGAACACCCCTGGTCACCCGGACCCTCGACCGTTATCTGGGCCGGCGGGTCGTCGACCTGCGGCTGTTCACGCTCGGCGCCGTCCTGCTGGCCGCGAACACGACCGGCCTGCTGGCGCTCGGCGCGTACACCGGCGTCGAGAAGTTCCCCGAGCTGCAACTGGCCCTCGGTGCCTCGGTGGTGCCGTTCATGACGTCGTTCGTCCTCGTCGTGCCCCTGTGGGCGTCCGGAGCGTTCCAGGTGCTGCTCTCGGCGGCCGTGTGCGGCGGGGTCGCGCTGGCCGGCGGGACTCGCGGCTCCATGCTCGCCACACTCGTCGGCGTGGCCTTCACCAGCGCGCTGATCGCCTTGACCGTGCGGCTGTCCGCGTGGTCGCTGGGGGTGATGTCGAAACTTCGCGAGGCCCAGGACGTGGAGACCCGGCTGGCCGTCGCCGAGGAACGCCTGCGGTTCGGCCGGGACATGCACGACGTGCTGGGCCGGAATCTGGCGGTGATCGCGCTGAAGAGCGAGCTGGCCGTGGAGCTGGCGCAGCGCGGGAAGCCCGCGGCCATGGACCAGATGGTCGAGGTACAGCGGATCGCCCGCGTCTCCCAGCAGGAGGTGCGCGATGTCGTACGCGGCTACCGCGAGGCCGACCTGTGCACGGAACTGGCGGGTGCGCAGGGGGTGTTGCGGGCCGCGGGAATAGGTTGCTCCGTCGAGGAGGGTGACTCCCGGAGCGTCGGGCGGCTGCCCGCCCCGGTGCAGTCGGCGCTCGGTTGGGTCGTGCGGGAGGCGGCCACCAATGTGCTGCGGCACGGCGATCCCCGGCTGTGCGTGATCCGTCTGCGCACGGCACCGGGCGAGGTCAGCCTGGTGGTGGAGAACGACGGGGTGCCGCCGGACACGGCCGTCGCCCCCGGCGGCTCGGGGCTGAACGGCCTGCGGGAACGGCTGACCGCACTGGACGGTTCACTGGAGGCGGGCCCGACGGGTGACGGCCGCTTCCGGCTGGCGGCGACGGTGCCGCTGCTCGTGCCGACCCGAGAACCCGTACCGTCCCCGCTGGAGGAACGATGACATCCGCGCGACCGCCCGTCCGGGTCCTGCTGGCCGACGACGAGCATCTGATCCGGGGCGCCCTGGCCGCCCTCCTCGCGCTGGAGGACGACATCGTCCTGGTCGCCGAGGCGGCGACCGGTCCCGAGGCGCTCGCGATGGCGCTGGCGCACAAGCCCGATGTCGCCGTCCTGGACCTGGAGATGCCGGGGGCGGACGGTGTGAAGGTCGCCACATCGCTGCGCACCGGCCTGCCCGGCTGCCGGACCATGATCGTGACGAGTCACGGCAGGCCGGGCCATCTGAAGCGGGCTCTCGCGGCGGGCGTCCGGGCGTTCGTACCGAAGACGGTCAGCGCCCGGCGGCTGGCCGAGATCATCCGTACGGTGCACGCGGGAAACCGCTATGTCGACCCGGAGTTGGCGGCCGACGCCATCTCCGCGGGGAACTCCCCGCTGACCGTGCGGGAGACCGAGGTGCTGGCGCTGGCCGTGGACGGGGCGCCGGTCGCGGAGATCGCGGAGCGGGCGTCGCTGTCGCAGGGGACCGTGCGCAACTACCTGTCGGCGGCGGTGTCCAAACTCGGTGCGGAGAACCGTCATGCGGCAGTGCGTCTCGCCCGCGAGAGAGGTTGGGTATAGTAGGCAGCGCGCTGCGGCGCATGCGAACGTAGCTCAGCTGGTAGAGCGCAACCTTGCCAAGGTTGAGGTCGCGAGTTCGAACCTCGTCGTTCGCTCCACGCAAGAAGGCCCCGGTCCTCGTGACCGGGGCCTTCTGCCGTTACGCCTGCGGTGCGGCCGGCCAGTCGTTGCCGGTCAGAAGCTCGTACGCGTCCAGGTACTTGGCCCGGGTCGCGTCGACGATCTCCTGCGGCAGGGCAGGGGGCGGCTGTTCGCCGTGGCGGTCCCAGCCGGAGGCCGGCGAGGTCAGCCAGTCGCGGACGAACTGCTTGTCGTACGAGGGCTGCGCCTTGCCCGGCTCCCACGTGGCGGCGGGCCAGAAGCGCGAGGAGTCCGGGGTCAGCACCTCGTCCGCGATGATCAGTTCCTCGCCGCCGTCCGCGGTGGGCGCGAAGCCGAACTCGAACTTCGTGTCGGCGAGGATGATCCCGCGCGCACGGGCGATGTCACGGGCCCTGCCGTAGACGGCGAGCGTCGTCTGCCGCAGCACGGCCGCCGTCTCGGCGCCGACCTCGCGGGCGACCTCCTCGTACGACACGTTCTCGTCGTGGTCCCCGACCGCGGCCTTGGTCGCGGGGGTGAAGATCGGGGCCGGGAGCTCGGAGCCGTCGACGAGACCCTCGGGAAGACCGATGCCGCAGACCGTACGCGCCGCGTCGTACTCCGTCAGGCCGGAGCCCGTGAGGTAGCCGCGTGCCACGCACTCGACGGGAACCATCCGCAGCGACCGGCAGATCAGCGTGCGGCCCGCCCAGTCGGCAGGTGCCCCCGCCGGGAGCTCCGTCGACAGGACGTGGTTCGGGACGAGATCGGCGAGCTGGTCGAACCACCACAGCGACAGCTGGGTGAGGACCCGCCCCTTGTCGGGGATCTCGGTGGGCAGGACCCAGTCGTACGCGGACATACGGTCACTGGCGACCATCACGAGGTCACCCGCCTCGTTCCGGTACAGGTCACGCACCTTGCCGGTGTGCAGGTGGGTGAGCCCCGGCACCTGCACGGGCTCGGGCTTTTCTACGAAACCGGACACGCTGCCTCCGCGTAGGTTGATCCAGGAGTCGGTCCGATTGTCCCGCATGCGCACGGGCCGCGCCGCCAGGGGTCACCCGCGGCGTCCCGGCCCACTCAGTCGCGCTTGCAGATCCGGTCGAGGAGATTGGCCGTGGCCCGCTGGATCCGGGAGTCGACATGACCGGGGCGGTCCAGGGCCGGCGACCACGCGAAGGTGCCCGAGGCGAAGACGAGCGCGCCGGACGGGGCCCGGTAGAGCGAGGTCTCCTGGTGCCGGGTGGCGCCGTCGCCGTCCCGGTAGGGCGAGTGCGCGAGCAGCATGCGGTTCTCGTGCTCGGGCAGCGTCGTACGCGGGAAGTAGCGGTCGGCCTCGCCGGCGACCAGCCCGTCGAGCTCGTCGCCCTCCCCCGCCCCGGTGGCCTCCCACAGCCAGTGCCCGGCGTTCCGCACGACCAGGGGATGCGGCTCGGGGACCCGGCCCGCGTACTGGATGCCGAGCAGCTGCTGTTCGGCGCGGTCGACCTCGCGCCACAGCGCGGACTTGCCCGGACCGCTGCGCTTGCGGCAGGTGAGGAGGCGGTCGGGGACACCGGAGGGCGACGGGGAGAGGCCGACCTGCCAGTACATGGTGTTGGCGGAGAGGAAGACGAGCGAGGTGCCGGTGTCGCGCGCGAGCTCCGTGGTGCGGCGCATGGGCACCGACCAGTACTCGTCATGACCGGGGAAGACCAGACCGCGGTAGCGGCTGGGATCCACCCGGCCCGCGTGCAGGTCGCGGGCGTCCGCGTACGCGAGGTCGTAGCCGTAGCGCTCGGCCCAGCGGATGAAGTCGTAGGCGTGGCCCACGTGGAGGGGCAGACCCGCGCCCGCGTAGGGACGGTCGAAGGAGATGGTGGTGGCGGCGTCCTCCTCACCCAGCAGCCGGCCCTCCTCGTCCCAGGCGTGGTAGAGGCTGGCGCCGGTACGGCCGTCCTCCGGATAGAGGTTGTACGCCTGCCACGTGATGTCGGGGAGCAGGAGCAGCAGGTCCGCCGGGTGGTCGTCGCGGACCGTGAAGGGGATGTGCGAGCGGTACCCGTCGGCGGTGGTCAGGACCGCTACGTACGCGCCGACCGACCAGTAGCTGGGGATCTGCAGGCGCCAGGAGAGCCACCAGTGGTGGCAGGAGACGGTCCGCTCGGCGGTGAGCGGCGCCGGCTGGACGATGCCGGAGAGGCGTGGGCTCGTGGTGATCTTGGCGGCGCCGTCGCCCGCGTAGTGCCCGATGCGGTAGACGTCGACGGAGAACTGCTGGGGCGGGTCGACGGTGATGTGGAAGTCGATCGCCTCCCCGGGAGCCGCTGCACCGGGTGACACGAAGCCCTTGATCTGCCGGCGCACGTCGTCGGCGGTACGGGTGCCGCCGCCCACCCCGCCGCGGCCCAGATCGGGGTCGGCGTACCAGGGCACCACCTGGCCGGTGTCGTCGAAGTAGTTCTCGCTGCCCCGCAGCCAGGGCAACGGGCCCTGCCCGAAGGGGTCGCTCACGGCATGCGCGAGGGCACCCGATTCCCATCGCCTGATCTGATCCGCCCCCATACCGCTCCCCTCCCTCGTCCCCCGGACAGCTCGGCCGCGCCGACCCACCCGCGTCCGCTCTGCCGCGCGGGACGCCGACGCCGGTGCCCAGCACATCACATCCCGCATGCACTCCGTCACCGTTCGTCGCGAATTGGCGGGAACGGAAGGCATTCTTCCGGCTATTGGGGGCGTACGAGGGACATCTCGGCGTTCGGATGGACGCACGGCCGTTCAGACCAGACGTACGGGTTTGTCCACGCGGACGCCGACGGTGGAGAGCCAGGACCGCAGCGGCTCCGCGTCACCGTCCTCGACGAGACTGAGAACGGGCCCGCCGAGATCCGTCCTGCGTCCGCCGTCGACCAGCAGCGCCGGGCCGTCGAGCCAGTCGAGACCGGGCGCCGCTCCCGCCGTGTCCACGGCCGCGCAGCAGACCATCGCCACGACGTGGTCGGCGAGCAGCTCCGTGCCCGTACGCGGCGGCTGGAGCGGGAAGAGCGGGAGCGGGACGGACCCCCAGGCGTCGAGGGGATCGACGGCGGGCGTCGCGCCCGACTCGGCCTTCGCGCCGTCCGTGCCGGGCGGGGTGGCCGCCCCCGCCTCGTCACGCGCCACGGCGGCGCCGATGCCGGCGGCGAGCTCCTCGCTCTTGCCGCCCGGAGCGGTGAGGTGGTCGATGACGCGGGCCAGCGTGGGCACCGCGGGGCCGTCGGCCGCCGGTGTGCCCGGCCCCCTCGCCCCGACGGACACGCCCATGGCGTCGAGCACACGGTGGAGACGGGCGGCCTCGGTGCGCCACTTCCGGTCGACGACCTCGTCCGGATACTGCTGCCAGTCGACCGGGGACCAGCCGGGGCCCGTCTCCGCCGGGCCGCCGTGGAAGAGCCGCGCGGCCAGCAGCGAGGCCGCCTCGTCGGCGGCGCCCGGCTCCTCAAGGAGGTCGCAGGCGGGGCGCTCCCCCAGCCGGGAGGTGAAGCCCTCGGCCAGCCGGTCGCGCCGGGAGAGCTCGGTGAGGGCCGAGACGACGCCCGCGTCGAGCCGGGAGGGCCAGCGGCCCATCCGCCAGGCGGGCAGCGCGACCCGGGTCAGCAGCCGGTCCCAGCCCGCGTAGGCGAGGCCGACCTGTTCCTGGGCGACGATCCGCAGCCCGTAGTCCACCCCCTGGGCGCGCACCGAGGCCGCTGCGGCGACGCAGCGCTCCATCTCCGCCGCGTGACCGCGGCAGCCGCGCAGCAGGATCCTGGCGACCGACCCCGCGAAGGCGGACGGGACGCGGCGCAGAAAGCCCTGGCCGGGCGCGGAGGCGTCGGCGACCACGGCGTCCAGGCCGCGTACGAAACGGCGGGCGGCGGCTATGTCGGGGTGCGCGGACGGCCCCGTGCCCGCGACGACCGGGGCGAGCACGGCCCGCAGCTCGGCGACCCGCATCCACCACAGGAAGGGCGAGCCGATGACGAGCACGGGCGCGGCCGGCACCCGCCGCCCGCGCCTGCCGCCCGTCAGCCCCTTGGCCAGGCCCGTCGCCCTGGTCCGGGCAGCGGGATGCGTACGGTCCTCCAGCCAGCTGTCGCAGTCCGGGGTCAGCGCTATGGCCGACGGCGCCGGGACGTCGAGCCGGTCGGCCAGCTCCCGGACCAGCCGGTAGAGATCGGGGGCCGCCTCCTCCGTGAGGGCGACCGTCGGGCTGACCGCCGGCCTGGCCCGCGCCACCGCGACGGTGACCGTCGCGGCGAGCAGCAGCACGATGACGGCGCAGGCCGTCACGGCCAGGAGCACCGTGTCCCACGCGCCGCCGTCGAGCCGCCCCTGCGCCTGGGCGACCAGCAGCACGACGGCTGCGGCGGCGGGCAGGATGGCCACGGCCGTGGCCCTGCCGCGGACACGCAGCAGTGCCAGGGCACGGGCACGCGCCGACAGCGCACCCAGCTCCTCAACCGAACCGGTAGCGGACACGGCCGGACGTCACCCCCTCTGCCCCCGCGACGGTGTTGGTCACTCCCCCACTGTGGCACCGGCCACCGACATCGCAATGCCGGTGGGCCAAGTGCCGGAACGCTTGCGCCGCACCCTAGTTGGGGCCTCGGCGGACGTCATCCGGATGGGCGAGTCGTCACCCGATGGAATGGCTTTGGGCAAAGCTGCTGACGCGACGGCCCCGAGGGGTTCCGTCGTACGGGTGAGCGTCGGTTCATGCGTACGAACCGACGTCCTTCCGGGCGCCCCTGGGAGCCGCCGGACACAGCTGTGCCCGGTACCTCGGGGGAGGTGCCGGGCACGGAAGCGGGTGTGCACGGCCGGCTCTCGGGCTTTCAGGCCTTCTGCCGGCCTTCTGGCCTTCTCAGGCTTCCTCGGCGGCCTTGCGGGCGATGTCCGTACGGTGCTGGGAGCCGTCGAGCCGGATCCTGCCGACGGCCGTGTAGGCGCGCTCGCGGGCCTGGCTCAGGTCCTTGCCGGTCGCGGTGACGGAGAGCACGCGGCCCCCGGCGCTGACGACCGCGTCGCCGTCCTGCCTGGTCCCGGCGTGCAGGACGAACGCATGCGGCGCATCCTGCGCCACCACGTCCGCGAGGCCCTCGATCGGGTCGCCCGTCCGGGGGGTCGCGGGGTAGTTGTGCGAGGCGATGACCACGGTGACCGCGGCCTCGTCACGCCAGTTCAGCGGGGGTAGGAGGTCCAGGGTGCCGTTGGCCGAACCGAGCAGGATCCCGGCCAGCGGGGTCTTCAGCCGGGCCAGGACCACCTGGGTCTCCGGGTCGCCGAAACGGGCGTTGAACTCGATGACCCGTACGCCGCGCGAGGTGATCGCGAGGCCCGCGTACAGCAGCCCGGAGAAGGGCGTGCCGCGGCGGCGGAGCTCGTCGACGGTCGGCTGGAGGACGGACTGCATGACCTCGTCGACCAGCTTCGGGTCGGCCCACGGGAGCGGGGAGTACGCGCCCATGCCACCGGTGTTCGGACCCTCGTCGCCGTCCAGGGCTCGCTTGAAGTCCTGGGCGGGCTGCAGCGGCAGCACCGTGGTGCCGTCGGTGATCGCGAAGAGGCTGACCTCGGGGCCGTCGAGGAACTCCTCGATGACCACCCGGTCGCAGGCCAGCGCGTGGGCGCGGGCCGCCTCGACGTCGTCGGTGACGACGACGCCCTTGCCGGCCGCGAGGCCGTCGTCCTTGACGACGTACGGGGCACCGAACGCGTCGAGGGCCTCGTCGATCTCGGCGAGCGTCGTGCAGACGTAACTCCTGGCGGTCGGGACGTTGGCCCCGGCCATGACGTCCTTGGCGAACGCCTTGGAGCCCTCCAGCCGGGCCGCCTCGCCCGAGGGGCCGAAGCAGGGGATACCGGCCGCGCGCACGGCGTCGGCGACACCGGCGACAAGCGGTGCCTCCGGGCCGACGACCACCAGCTCGGCACCCAGCTCGGTCGCGAGGCGCGCGACGGCGTCGCCGTCGAGCGCGTCGACCGGGTGCAGTTCGGCCACCTCTGCGATTCCGGCGTTGCCGGGAGCGCAGTACAGAGCGGTGACATCGGGGTCGAGGGAAAGAGAGCGGCACAGGGCGTGTTCGCGGGCGCCGCCGCCGATGACGAGGACCTTCACGGGGTGCAGCCTAACCGCCGGGGCGGGGCGGCCTCGACGGGCGCCGCTCCGTGGACGGCGGGGCGGCGCGCGGTGCGTTACTCGTTTCCACCCGCCCCACCTCTCGTCCCTACTCGTTGGTGAACTCCTCGACGACCGTGGCTCCCAGCTCGCGCACGATCAGGTCGTGTCCCGAGAGCGCGGAGTCGATCAGGTCCGGATCGTCCGCCTCCGCGGTGTCGTCCTCCGGCGCGACCGGATGCGGCGGCTCGGGGGCGGCCCGGTCGTAACCCGTCGGCTCCGGCCTGTGGGACTGCTGGGCCGGGGGCTGCTGGGCGGCCGGCGGTGGCTGCTGGGCGGCGGGCCGGGGCTCGTACGACGGCGCCTGCGGGGCGGGCGCGGGCTGGTACGGGGCGGGGGATGACGGGCGGCCGCCGCCACCGGGCTGCGCGGGCTGACCGCCACCGCCCGACGCGTCGACGACCGCGTCGACCCGCCATTTGGCGTTGAACTGCTCGGCGAGGGCCTGCTTCAGCACCTCCTCGCTGCCGCTGCTCGCGAAGGTGTCACGGGCGCCCGCGTTGAGGAAGCCGATCTGCAGGGTGGCCCCGTCGAAGCCGGTGACCTGGGCGTTCTGGCTGAGCAGGATCCAGGTGAACCGGCGACGGTTCTTCACGGCCTCCAGGATGTCCGGCCACATGTTCCGCACCTGGGCAGCGCCCTGCGCCATGTCCTGCCCACCGGCGGGCGGCGCGACGGACGCGGGGGCGGCGGCGTGAGCGGGGGCCGCCGCCGGGGCGGGGGCCTGCGGGGGCGGCGGACTGCCGGGCGTGGAAGCGGTCGGCCATCCACCGGGCCGGCGCGCCGCCTCCCCGCCGCCTCCGGCGCCGCTGCCGGCCCCACTCGCGGCAGGCCAGGCGCCGGGGCGCTGGGCGGCTGCTGCGGGGGCTTCGGGTGGGGCCTGGGGGGCTTGGGGTTGCTGGGCCTGGGGCTGCTGGACGTGGGGCGCGGCGGGCGGGGCTTCCGGGGCGGGGGCGGGCATGGGTGCGGTCTGCGGTGCGCCTGTCGGTGCGCCGACCGGTGTACCCGTCGGTGCGCCGCCGCGGGCCTCGCCCCCTACCGCCGCACGGGCGGCCGTCGGCCCGGAGACGGCCCCGGGACCGGCCGCGTGGGCCTCGGGCCCCGGCACGTACCCCATGGCGGGGCCCGGCCCGGCCATCGCGAAGGACGCGCCGCGCTCCAGCCGGTCCAGCCGGGCCTGGAACGAACGCTCGTCGTCGAAGGCGGCCGGCAGCAGCACCCGGGCGCAGATCAGCTCCACCTGAAGACGCGGCGAGGTCGCCCCGCGCATCTCCGTGAGCCCCTCGTTGACCAGATCGGCCGCCCGGCTCAGCTCCGCGGCACCGAAGACGGCCGCCTGTGCCTGCATCCGCTCGACCACGTCGGCGGGAGCGTCGATGAGCCCCTTGTCCCCGGCATCCGGCACGGCGGCCAGGATCACCAGGTCGCGCAGCCGCTCCAACAGGTCGGCTACGAAGCGCCGGGGGTCGTTGCCGCCCTCGATGATCTGGTCCACGACCTCGAAGGCCGCAGCCCCGTCGCCCGCCGCGAAAGCGTCCACGATGGAGTCCAGCAGGGACCCGTCCGTGTACCCGAGGAGCGAGGTCGCCATGGCGTATGTCACACCGCCTTCGGCCGCACCGGCCAGCAGCTGGTCCATGACGGACATCGAGTCACGCACGGATCCGGCACCGGCCCGAACGACGAGCGGCAGCACACCGTCCTCGACGAAGCTGTTCTCCTTGCCGCACACCTCGGCGAGATAACCGCGCAGCGTCCCCGGCGGGACCAGCCTGAACGGGTAGTGGTGCGTACGCGAGCGGATCGTGCCGATGACCTTCTCGGGCTCCGTGGTCGCGAAGATGAACTTGAGGTGCTCCGGCGGCTCCTCGACCACCTTCAGCAGGGCGTTGAACCCGGCCGGGGTGACCATGTGCGCCTCGTCGATGATGTAGATCTTGTACCGGCTCGACGCGGGCCCGAAGAACGCCTTCTCCCGCAGGTCACGGGCATCGTCCACACCACCGTGCGAAGCGGCGTCGATCTCGATCACGTCGATCGAACCCGGCCCGTTGCGCGCCAGGTCCTGGCAGGACTGGCACTCCCCGCACGGCGTCGGCGTGGGCCCCTGCTCGCAGTTCAGACAGCGGGCGAGGATGCGCGCGCTGGTCGTCTTTCCGCAGCCGCGCGGCCCGCTGAACAGGTACGCGTGATTGACCCGGTTGTTCCGCAGGGCCTGCTGCAGCGGGTCAGTGACATGCTCCTGACCGATGACCTCGGCGAAGGACTCGGGGCGATAGCGGCGGTACAGCGCAAGGGACGACACATCTACGAGGTTATCGGGGTGGACCGACAACCGGTCCCGCTCCGGGCGCGGCATCCGGCGGGACACCCACACCCCGGACACGCAAGGGCCCCCCACGCACCCGCCAGAGCCAACCTACCCTTGCTGCCTTCCGGCCCTGGGGGAGTTCAGTCAGATAGCGCCACGTGAGGGGCTGACGCCCACCTTAGCCGATCCCCGCCCCCTCAAGTCCACCCACCCGACCTCCCGGGAGCTCCCGGGAGCGATCTCCGGGGAACGTGTTCGCGAGCACCCTCCAACGTCTTGTATTGTTTGCGGCGGAGGATTCGCCTAGTGGCCTAGGGCGCACGCTTGGAAAGCGTGTTGGGGGCAACCCCTCACGAGTTCGAATCTCGTATCCTCCGCCATTGCTCTCACCGGGCAATACGTCGAAGGCCCCCGCAGCTCGCTGCGGGGGCCTTCGACGTTGATGGCCCCAGTTCTGGTCTCATTCATTTCCGGGCCCACCGCAGACCTGCCGCCGACCCGGCCCAGGCCGACGGCTCGTGACCTCCGCCACTGCCCGTCACCGACGTCGAAGGCCCTCGGCCGGGCGTCCGTCCCTTCGCCGCCGCCCACCGTTCCTGGCACACCAGGCAGGTCTTCCACGGCAGCGCACGCCCCGCCCCGACCGCCTGACCGCCGACCTGGCGGCCACCGACCGCCGGTCACGGACTTCCCGGCAGTTCGTCAGCCGTTCCCCCTCAGGCGCGCGGCAGCACGCCCAGGAGCGCCGAGGTGAAGGAGACCCGCAGAGCGTCACGCAGGTCCAGGTTGAGTACGCCCAGGGCGGGCTCGTCCTCATAGGCGGCAAGGAGGCTGGGCGGCGGCGGGACGTACGCCGACAGGGCGCCCGCCGAGATCAGGCTCATCAGGCAGAACAGCTGTGCACCGTCGCCGAGTTCGGGCACATGGCGGCGCACGAGCTCGACCATGGCCGCGAGCTTCGCGAGGGAGGAACGCTTGTGCCGCTTGACCACCTCGACCGAGACGTTGTGCTCGAGGACGCTGCCCTGCGCACCGAAGAGGTCGCACAGCACCACGCGGTCTGCCAGTGACCGGCTGAGGATCTCGGCGAGCCGGACCGCCCGCTCCTCCGGTGCCGCGTGCGTCTCGATGCCCGCGTCCAGCTCGTCCGCCAGCTCGGCCAGCCAGCTCCCCAGAAAGACGTCCAGGAGTTCGAGCAGCACCGCCTCGCGCGACTCGAAGTACCGCAGGACGTTCGACTTGGCCAGGCCCACCCGCCGACTGAGCTCGTTCAGGCTCACCTCGGCCACGGGCATCTCGTCGAGCATCGCCGCCGCCGTGTCCAGGATTGCCCGGCGGCGGATCTCCCGCTGCTCCTCGCTTCGCGCGCGCTGGAATGTCACGCCCTCAGCCTAACTTAGAGACCATCGGTCCCTTGATAGTAGACCGATGGTCTCTTGACAGGGGACCGGCGGTCTCTTACGTTTGCTTTTAACAGACCGATGGTTCTTAAGGAGCACGTCATGAGCGGCAACTGGACCGAGCAGCACATCCCCGATCAGCACGGCCGGGTGGCGATCGTGACCGGCGCCAACACCGGACTGGGCTTCGAGACCGCCCGGATACTCGCGGCCCACGGCGCGACCGTGGTCCTGGCGGTCCGGGACGTGGCGAAGGGCGAGCGGGCGGCCGCCCGCATCACCGGCGACGTCACCGTCCAGGCCCTCGACCTGACCTCCCTGGACTCGGTCCGGGCCGCGGCGGCCGACCTGCGCGCGGCCCACCCGCGCATCGACCTCCTGATCAACAACGCGGGCGTGATGTACACCCCCCGGCAGACCACCGCCGACGGCTTCGAGCTCCAGTTCGGCACCAACCACCTCGGGCACTTCGCCCTGACCGGCCTGCTGATGGACCGGCTCCTGCCCGTGCCCGGCTCCCGCGTCGTGACGGTCAGCAGCACCGGTCACCGCATCCGGGCCGCCATCCACTTCGACGACCTGCAGTGGGAGCGCTCGTACAGCCGCGTCGCCGCCTACGGTCAGGCCAAGCTCGCCAACCTGATGTTCACGTACGAACTGCAGCGCCGGCTCGCACCGCACGGCACCACGGTCGCGGTGGCCGCCCATCCCGGCGTGTCCAACACCGAGCTCATGCGCAACGCACCCGCCGCGCTTCGCGGGCCCGTCAGCTGGCTCGCGCCGATGCTCACCCAGAAGGCCGAGATGGGTGCCCTGCCCACCCTGCGCGCCGCCACCGATCCGGCCGTCACCGGCGGCCAGTACTACGGCCCCGGCAACCGGGGGCAGATCCGCGGCTACCCGAAGCTGGTCACCTCCAGCCCCGAGTCCCACGACCAGGCCGTCCAGCAGCGCCTGTGGACCGCGTCCGAGCAGCTCACCGGGGTGACCTTCGCGGCGATGACTCCACTGCGGAGGGCTTGAATGATGTCCGAGACGCTGCTCCTGGGCGTCGTAGGGATCCTGCGGGCACGCGGCGCCTGAGCTGCCGCGCCCGTGTCACCGGCCGAGGCGACCATCCGGGAACGGCGGCCCGACCTGTATGCCTACGCGTCGGAGAGCAGCGGGTCGTAGAGGGTCGAGCGCCGACGGCCTGACATGAAGGAGAGGAAGTCCCGCACGAACGCGCTCCGGGAGCAGCGCCCTTCGGCGTCCACGACGGATCGCCCGAAGCCTTTCCGGAACAGGGCCCGGTACTCCTCGGCGTCGATGAACTGGTCCCCGTCCGCGTCGGTGACCCCGAAGAGGACCTCGGCGACGCGGATCAGCGCCGGTCCTGCCAGGGACGGGGCCGCGGCCGCGTACTCCTCCTCGCTCACCCGGCCGTCGCCGTCACTGTCCAGGGCCGCCTGGAGTTCCCTCCACCATGCGGCGAACGCGTCGTACAGCCGGGTCTCCGCCGGCTCGTCCAGGTCGAGACGCGAGCAGATCTCCCGTGCCATGGCGGCGAGATCGGGCCAGTCCAGATAGCCGTCCCCGGTCTGGTCCAGCACTTCGGAGAAGAACTCCCGGGCACCGCGCCGGTTCTCGGCCCCGCCCGTGCCGCTCGAACCGCCCGCCTCCTCCGCACCGCCCGTGCCGTCCTGCTGTGCCGGTACCGGTGTGAGCAGCCGGAACAGCGCGCCGGCCCGTTTCGTCCGGTCGCGCAGTGTGCTGAGCTTCTCGGCCCAGGGGCCGTCGCCGTCCGGCGACAGCTGGAGCAGACCGACGACGTTCTCGGTCTGGATCCAGTTGTCGGGCAGGGCGCGGGCCAGGCGTGCGGCCATGTAGGCACTCTGCATCAGGGTCTGCGCACCGGGGACCTCGGGCAGCCCCGCCCGGCGGCGGAAGACCTCGGGGAGGGAAGCGACGGTGATGGCACCGATGACCGGGCCTGCCAGCGCACGGCCGGCCGCCCAGACCGTGGGCAGGCCCGCGAACAGCGGCGGTGCCGGCAGATGCTCGAAGAGCCTGAAGAGGATGATGCGCAGCGCCTCCGTGTTCTGCAGCTCCTCCGCGACCATGCGGTCGTAGTACTGCCAGAACCCGGGCAAGGTGGGCGGTAGATGACCGGCCTCGTCCCCCAGGGCTGCCAGGAAGGCCTGGAATTCGGCGTAGAGCCGCTCCATGGTGACCTGGTCCAGGGGCTGCCCGCTCAGCCGGCACATGGTGACGGAGCTCTCGAAGAGCGTCGCGACCACCCACGCCCGCACTTCCGGGTCCATGGCGTCGTAGGGGCCGCTCCTCGCGTCCGTACCACTCAGCCGCGCGTGCAGGCGGTTCAGCCGTGCCGCCTCCCGCTGCCGTACGTCCTCGTCGGCTCCGAACATGCGTTGCAGGCTCACCAGGGTGTTGCCCAGCCTCCGCCACGGGTGCACGACGAAGGAGGAGTTGTCGGCCAGTGCCGCACCGATCTGCGGGTGGGCGGCTTCCAGCACCGTGGCCCTGACGACGGCCAGCGCCCAGCGTGGGTCGTTGAAGAAGCGGTGGAACTGCGAGTCCGGCCCGAACAGGGATTCGGCCGGTGCTTCGGCGGTCTCCCGGGCGGGGCCGCCGTGAGGGCCCGTGGTGCCGTGGCCGGTCCGTGCGGAGTGGCTGCTGTCCGTGTCCCTCACCTTTGAGGTTCCCCGTTCGTCTGAGGTGTCACGCCGCCGAAGCGGCGGTCGCGGCTCCGGTATTCGTGCAGGCACTCCAGGAAGTGCGGCGCACGGAAGTCGGGCCAGAGCACCGAGGGGAAGATCCACTCGGCGTAGGCCACCTGCCAGAGCATGAAGTTGGAGATGCGCTGTTCGCCGGAGGTACGGATGACGAGGTCCACGTCAGGCGTGTCGGGGACCGGCAGGTGCGCGGCGAAGCACGCCTGGTCGACGGCGTCGGCGGACACTCCGGCGCGGATCAGGGACCGGGCCGCCGAGACGATGTCCTGGCGCCCGCCGTGGTCGAACGCCACGGTCAGCGTCATGCCCCGGTTGGCCTCGGTGAGTGTCATCAGGTCGGCGAAGTCCTGGGCCAGCGGAGCGGGAATCCTCGGGTCCTCGGCCCCCAGGAACCGGCAGCGGATGCCGCGTGCGTGCAGCAGCGGCGCGTGTTTGCGCACCACGCGGCGCACCAGACGCATGAGGAAGTCGATCTCCTCACCCGGGCGCCGCCAGTTCTCGGTGGAGAAGGCGTACAGGCTGAGCCACTCGACCCCCGCCGACCTGGCCGCCTCGATGACGTCGATGACCGTCGTCTCCGCGGCCCTGTGCCCTGACGTACGCGGCAGGGAGCGCTGTTGGGCCCACCGGCCGTTCCCGTCCATCACGCACGCGACATGGCGGGGCACCGGGCGCCGCCGGTCCGCGACGGGCGGGCGGAGTGGCTGGACCGGAACCGTGGGCAGGGCGGGGACATCCGGCTGCCTGCCGAGACCGCCGGCCGGCTCACCCGTCGTACGCGTCCGATCGGACGGCGGCCGTGCTCGACCGGATGTCATGGAAGCGCCCCCTTCGGCTCACGTCCACGGGCGTCGCCGGGGCCGCTTCATCAGAGTGCTGGCGGCCCGGCCCCGGCGCATCGCGATGCCCGTTTATTCACCCGTAGCACGTCAGTCGGAGGGCACCGGTACGTAGGCCCCGGCCCCTCGTCCGTACCCGATACCCTGCGCGGCGTGACCGACTCGCGCGCGGGCTCCGACGGTTCCGACGCCGATGTGGCGATAGCGCGGCCCTGGCCGGCGCGGACGTCGTACGCGGTAGGTACGGTCGGCGCCTCGCCCGCGTCGACAAGGGCGCCGGGGACTTCGCCACCGCCGTCGGGCGTGGCCGACGCCGCGCGCCGGTGGCTGGTGGACCCCCTGTCCCCTCGCCGCCGGCTCCGCCTCAGCGCGGTCGGCCCAGTCCGGCGATCAGGAGCCCGACCAGCCGGCGCGGGTCGTAGCGGGGGTCGCGGTCGTCGCCGATGCAGAGGTTGCCGACGCCGCGCATGAGCTCGAAGGCCCGCACGTCGGAGCGGATCTCACCGGCCTCGGCCGCGGCGGCCAGCAGTTCGGTGCACACCGGTACCAGGCGGTCCAGGAAGTGCGCGTGCAGGGCGTCGAACCCCGCGTCGTCGGACTGCAGCACCGCCGCGAGTCCGTGCTTGGTGACCAGGAAGTCGACGAAGAGGTCGATCCACCGCCCCAGCGCGGCGTGCGGTGTCCCGCTGCTCGCCAGCAGCGCGGGCCCGGCCTCGGCGCAGGCCTCGATCTGGTGGCGGTAGACGGCGATGATCAGGTCCGCCCGCGTCGGGAAGTGGCGGTAGATCGTGCCCATCCCGACCCCGGCCTCGGCCGCGATGTCGCGTACCGGCGCCTCCACGCCCGAGGCGACGAAGACCGTGGCGGCCGCGTCGAGCAGGGTCTCCTTGTTACGCCGGGCGTCCGCCCGCTTGGCACGGGTCGCCTGCCCCGCGCCCTCGTCGCCGTCGTTCACCGCGCCGCTCCCTCCACTACCCGCCAAAACGGAACAGCGCTCCGCATTTTTGACGGAGCAAGGTTCCGCTTGCTCATGATGCTGGGGCAGGGGCCCTGCGGCCAGTCCACGCATTGCTACCACGCTTCACCGGCGACGGAGGAGCACGATCATGCCGTACCGCACCTTGGTACGCACCGGCGTGCAGGTCAGCTCCTCGTGCTCGGCGCGATGAAGCGTGCGAAGTACGGGGAGTACGCCCGCGCACGGCTGCCGCGTACCGTCTCGCCGCAGGGGCCTGCCCGCATGATCTTCGCGCCCGATCTCGTCGGCGGTTCCGCCGAGATCGCCGAACAGTCCGCGTGAGCCTGTCGGGGCAGCCTCCTCGTCCACAACGGCGGCCCGCTCCCAGGGGGCCACCGGCCCTCAGTCCGTGAGCGAGAGTCCCCTGGTCACGCGGTCCGCCGCGGCCTGCACCCGGCGGTGGAGATCGCTCCTGCGGTACATCCGGTCCGACCGGAAGGAGACCCCGAGCGAGCCCACCCCCGAGCCGCTGTACACGGGCACCGCCACACAGACCGTGCCCAGCGCGTACTCCTCCCGGTCCATGACGACCGGCGTGCGCGGCGCCGTTTCGAGCTGCCGGACCAGGTCCTCGCGGTGCGTGATGGTGCGGGGGGTGAGGTCGGGGAGCGTGTGCCGGGAGAGGTAGTCGGCACGCGCCTCGCCGTCCAGTTCGCGCAGCACGCACTTGCCGAGCGCCGTGGCGTGCCCGGCGTCCTCGAAGCCCACCCAGAGGTCGACCCGCGGCGCCTCCGGGCTGTCGACGATCTCCGCGACGCGGATCTCGCCCTCCTCGTAGAAGGTCAGGTACGCGGCGGACGCCAGCTCGTCCCGCAGGGAGGCCAGGACGGGTCGCACCCGGTCCATCAGCCCGTGCCCCGGGCCGCCGTCGTGCGAGGCGTAGAGCTTGTCGCCCGGGACGTACCCGCCGTCCTCGAGTCTTCGCAGGAAGCCGTCCCCGGTGAGCGCGCCCAGGAGGTGCTGGGCGGTGTCCGGCGCGAGTCCCGCCTCCCGCGCCAGCTGCTGCGCGGGCGCACCGCCCTCGTGCGCCCCCGCCGCCTCCAACAAACGGAAGGCCTGCCGGACCGACGAGGGCGTGGGACCCGTCTGATCACCCATCCCCCCAGCTTGGACCCGGCACCGCAGGGCGGCAATACCTCCCGGTTCCACCCCTTACCGGAAGCCCGGCGCCCGCTCAGTCCTCGCCCTCCAGATCCCCTTCCGTCTCCAGGAAGACCTGGCGCAGCGCCTCGATCACCGCGGGGTCGGGCTTCGCCCACATCCCGCGGGACTCGGCCTCCAGGAGGCGTTCCGCGATGCCGTGGAGCGCCCAGGGGTTGGCCTGCTGGAGGAACTCGCGGTTCGTCGGGTCCAGGACGTACGTCTCGGTGAGCTTGTCGTACATCCAGTCCGCGACCACACCCGTCGTCGCGTCGTACCCGAACAGGTAGTCGACGGTCGCGGCGAGCTCGAAGGCGCCCTTGTAGCCGTGGCGGCGCATCGCCTCGATCCACTTCGGGTTGACCACCCGGGCGCGGAACACCCGGGACGTCTCCTCGACCAGGGTGCGGGTGCGGACCGTCTCGGGGCGGGTCGAGTCGCCGATGTACGCCTCGGGGGCGGTGCCCTTCAGCGCGCGTACGGTCGCGACCATGCCGCCGTGGTACTGGAAGTAGTCGTCCGAGTCCGCGATGTCGTGCTCACGGGTGTCGGTGTTCTTCGCCGCGACCGCGATGCGCTTGTACGCGGTCTCCATCTCGTCCCGGGCCGGGCGCCCGTCGAGCTCGCGGCCGTAGGCGTAGCCGCCCCACACCGTGTAGACCTCGGCGAGGTCGGCGTCCGTACGCCAGTCTCGTGAGTCGATGAGCTGGAGCAGCCCGGCACCGTACGTTCCCGGCCGGGAGCCGAAGATACGGGTGGTGGCGCGCCGCTCGTCGCCGTGTTCGGCCAGGTCGGCCTGGGTGTGCGCGCGTACGAAGTTCCGCTCGGCGGGCTCGTCGAGGGAGGCGGCCAGGCGTACGGCGTCGTCGAGGAGGCCGATGGTGTGCGGGAAGGCGTCCCGGAAGAAGCCGGAGATGCGCAGGGTGACGTCGATACGGGGGCGTCCCAGCTCCTCGTACGGGATCGCCTCCAGGCCCGTGACGCGGCGCGAGGCGTCGTCCCAGACGGGGCGGACGCCGAGCAGGGCGAAGGCTTCGGCGATGTCGTCGCCCGCCGTGCGCATGGCGCTGGTGCCCCACAGGGACAGGCCGACGGAGGTGGGCCAGTCGCCGTTGTCGGCGCGGTAGCGCTCCAGGAGCGAGTCCGCGAGGGCCTGGCCGGTCTCCCAGGCGAGGCGGGACGGGACGGCCTTCGGGTCTACGGAGTAGAAGTTCCGGCCGGTCGGCAGGACGTTCACCAGGCCACGGAGCGGGGAACCGGACGGCCCGGCGGGGACGAAGCCGCCGTTCAGCGCGTGGACGGTGTGGTCCAGCTCGTCGGTCGTCGCGGCGAGGCGGGGCACGACCTCCCGGGCGGCGAAGTCGAGGATGTCGGCGACGGCCTGCGGCTGTCCGGCGGCCACGCCGGCGACGGCGGCCGGGTCCCAGTCCGCGTCCTCCATCGCCTGGACGAGGGCGCGGGCCCGCTCCTCGGTCTCGTCGGCGGCGGTACGGGTGGCCGCGGACTCGTCGAGGCCGAGCGCCTCGCGCAGACCGGGCAGCGAGGTCGTACCGCCCCAGATCTGGCGGGCGCGCAGGATGGCGAGGACCAGGTTGACGCGGTCCTTGCCGGCCGGGGCGCCGCCCAGGACGTGCAGTCCGTCGCGGATCTGGACGTCCTTGATCTCACAGAGCCAGCCGTCGAGATGCATGATGAACTCGTCGAAGCCCTCGTCCTCGGGCCGGTCCTGCAGCCCCAGGTCGTGGTCGAGTTTCGCCGCCTGGATCAGCGTCCAGATCTGGGCGCGGACGGCCGGGAGCTTCGCCGGGTCCATCGCGGCGATCTGGGCGTGCTCGTCCAGGAGCTGTTCGAGGCGGGCGATGTCGCCGTAGCTGTCGGCGCGCGCCATCGGCGGTACGAGGTGGTCGACCAGGGTGGCGTGCACCCGGCGCTTGGCCTGGGTGCCCTCGCCCGGGTCGTTCACCAGGAACGGGTAGACCAGCGGCAGGTCGCCCAGCGCCGCGTCGGGGCCGCAGGCGGCCGACAGGCCGGCGTTCTTGCCGGGCAGCCACTCCAGGTTGCCGTGCTTGCCGAGGTGGATCATCGCGTCGGCGCCGAAGCCGTTGTCGTCGGCGGACGCGGCGATCCAGCGGTAGGCGGCCAGGTAGTGGTGCGAGGGCGGCAGGTCCGGGTCGTGGTAGATCGCGATCGGGTTCTCGCCGAAGCCGCGGGGCGGCTGGATGAGGATGAGCAGATTGCCGCGCCGCAGGGCCGCGAGCACGATGTCGCCCTCGGGGTTGCGGGACCGGTCGAGGAACATCTCGCCGGGGGCCGGGCCCCAGTGCCGCTCGACGGCCTCGCGGAGGTCGGCGGGCAGTGTGGCGAACCAGCGGCGGTAGTCGGCCGCGGGGATGCGGACCGGGTTGCGGGCCAGCTGCTCCTCGGTGAGCCACTCCTGGTCGTGGCCGCCGGCCTCGATCAGCGCGTAGATCAGCTCGTCGCCGTCGCCGGAGACGAGCCCCGGGATCTCCTCCCCGGGCCCGAAGTCGTAACCCTCGGCGCGCAGTCTGCGCAGCAGCGCGACGGCACTGGCGGGGGTGTCGAGGCCGACCGCGTTTCCGATGCGGGAGTGCTTGGTCGGGTACGCGGACAGGACGAGCGCGATCCGCTTCTCGGCCGCCGGGATGTGCCGGAGCCTGGCGTGCCGTACGGCGATCCCGGCGACCCGGGCCGCACGTTCGGCGTCGGCGACGTAGGCGGGCAGGCCGTCCTCGTCGATCTCCTTGAAGGAGAACGGCACCGTGATCAGGCGGCCGTCGAACTCCGGCACCGCGATCTGGGTGGCTGCGTCCAGCGGGGAGACGCCCTCGTCGTTCTCCTCCCAGGCGGCGCGCGGGCTGGTCAGGCAGAGGGCCTGGAGGACCGGGACGTCGAGGCCGGTGAGGGCGCCCGCGTCCCAGGACTCGTCGTCGCCGCCCGCCGACGCGGTGGCCGGCTTGGTGCCGCCCGCGGCCAGGACGGTGGTCACGATGGCGTCGGCCGCCCGGAGTTCGTCGATGAGTTCGGGCTCGGGCGAGCGGAGCGAGGCGACGTACAGCGGGAGGGCGCGGGCCCCCGCGTCCTCCACGGCCGTGCAGAGCGCCTCGATGAACGCGGTGTTCCCGCTCATGTGGTGGGCGCGGTAGTAGAGCACCGCGATGGTGGGCCCGGTGACACCCTCACGGGCCGTCCGCTCCAACGGGCCCCACGCGGGGGCCGGGGCGGGCGGGTCGAAGCCGTGGCCGGTGAGCAGCACCGTGTCGGAGAGGAAGCGTGCCAGCTGTTCCAGGTTGGCGGGGCCGCCGTGCGCGAGGTAGGCGTGCGCCTCGGCGGCGATGCCGATGGGGACGGTGGAAGCGGCCATCAGCTGGGCGTCGGGGGCCTGTTCACCGGTGAGGACGACGACCGGGCGGCCGGTCGCCAGCACCTGGTCCAGCCCTTCCTGCCAGGCGCGGACACCACCGAGGAGACGGACGACCACGAGGTCGGTGCCGTCCAGGAGCCGCGGCAGGTCCTCGACGGAGAGCCGGGACGGGTTCGCGTAGCGGAAGCCGACCGGGCCGCCGGAGGCGCGGGCGCTGAGCAGGTCGGTGTCGGACGTCGACAGGAGCAGAATCATGCGGCGTCAAGCCTTCCTCGGGGTGTCCACGCCCCGGGCGGTGTCGGAATGGGGTCCCCCTGCTCGAGCGGAGCCGAGAGCTTGGGGAAAGGAGTTCCTGACTCGCCCGGTCGTCGTGGACCGGGCTCACAGTGGCGGGACCGCGCCGGAATCTCACCGGGCTTCCTCCCATGTCGCCGTCTGGCGATGGCGGGCCGAACGGACCGCCGCTAGGCATAGTAGGCCGCAGGTGGGTGGGGGTGACCAGACGGCCCCCGGTGGAACCCGGCCCTCCTGGGGCGGAGGTTCCGGGTGTCCTGCAGCTCACAGTGACCGCAGGGCTGCGCGATGGTCACGGTGGGTATGCTCGCCGCCATGTCCGCATCCCCCATCTCGCCCCGGTCTCCGGGCGATACGTGTACCCGGAGCAGTGGTGACGCCTGCCCCGGGACACTGCGCCTGCACCGGGCGGACGACGGTGCGCTGGCACGGGTCCGCATACCCGGCGGGGTGCTGACGGCGACTCGGGCGGACGCCCTCCTGGAGGCCGCCCTGCGGCTGGGCGACGGTGAGTTGCATCTCACCTCGCGCGGCAACGTACAGCTGCGCGGCCTCGCCCCGGACTGCGGTACGGAGCTGGCAAGGCTGCTGAGCGGGGCGGGGCTGCTGCCCTCCGAACGCCATGAGCGGGTGCGCAACGTCGTCGCCTCACCCCTCTCGGGACTCGACTCCCTCGGGTCCGCGGACATCGGACCCTGGCTGGCCGAACTGGACCGTCTCGTCTGCGGCAGCGACCGCGCCACCGCACTCTCCGGCCGCTTCCTGTTCGCGCTCGACGACGGACGCGGCGATGTGGACGCCCTCGGCGCCGACCTCACCGTGCTGGCCGGCGCCGACGGCGACGCGATGCTGCGCGTCGGGAACACCGACGCCGTCCTCCTCGTCCCGGCCGCCGACGGGCCGCGCGCCGCCCTCCTCGCCGCCGAGGCGTTCCTGGACGCGGCCCGCGAATCCGGCGCCTGGCGGGTGAAGGACCTGCCCGCCGACGCGGCGGCCCCCCTGTCCGGCGACGTCGTCCGGCGCCTGCGGAACGCCCGGGTCCCCGTCACCCCCGGCTCGCACCCCCGCCCGTCCGAAGCCCGGCCCCCGGCCCCCGGCCCCGTCCGGGGCAGCCGCCGCGACGTCGCGCTCTGTGCCGGCGTACCGCTGGGAAGGCTGGACCGGGAACAGTGGCGGCTCCTGTCGGGCTCCGGCGAGCTGCGCCTCACCCCGTGGCGCGGCGCCGTCGTCACCGGCGTCGCGCCCGACCGTGTGGACGGCCTGCTTCACAGCCTCTCCGAGGCCGGCCTGATCGTCGGTCACGGCTCCCCGTGGGCCGGCGTCGGCGCGTGCATCGGGCAGCCCGGCTGTGCGAAGTCACTGGCCGACGTGCGGGCCCAGGCGGGGGCCGCCGTCGGACCGGCCGGACGGCTCCCTGTGTACTGGTCCGGGTGCGAACGCCGGTGCGGCCATCCGCACGGCGAGTGGATCGACGTGGTCGCCACCCCCGACGGACACCGGATCTCCCACGTGCGGGGGGACCGGGCCACCGCCGCGACGGCGGTCCACGACGACCCGGTCGCGCTGGCCGCCGCGGTCGCGGCGGCGCGGGACGCCCGTACCGCCTGAACACCCCTTACCCGTAGCACCCCTTGAAGAAAGAAAGCGACAGCACTGTGCATCAGTACGAGAAGGACGGACCGGCGATCTACCGCCAGTCCTTCGCCACCATCCGCGCGGAGGCGGATCTGGCCGGGCTGCCCGCCGACGTGAGCCAGGTCGCCGTCCGCATGATCCACGCCTGCGGCATGGTCGATCTCGTCACCGATCTCGCCTTCTCGCCGAACGCCGTGGCCGACGCCCGCGCCGCGCTGCGCTCCGGTGCGCCGATCCTGTGCGACGTGGCCATGGTCGCCAGCGGTGTCACCCGCAAGCGCCTGCCCGCGGACAACGAAGTGATCTGCACCCTGTCCGACCCGGCCGTCCCCGAGCTGGCCGCGAAGCTCGGCACCACCCGCAGTGCCGCCGCCCTGGAGCTGTGGCGCGACCGGATGGAGGGGGCCGTCGTCGCCGTCGGCAACGCGCCCACCGCCCTCTTCCGGCTGCTGGAGATGATCGAGGAGGGCGCTCCGCGCCCCGCCGCCGTCATCGGTGTACCGGTCGGTTTCATCGGGGCAGCCGAGTCCAAGGAGGCCCTGGCCGTCCACCCGTCCGGTCTGGAGCACCTGATCGTGCGCGGCCGGCGCGGGGGCAGCGCCCTGGCTGCCGCCGCCCTCAACGCGATCGCCAGCGAGGAGGAGTGAGCGTGAGCCAGCGGACCACCACAGGCGCCGGGCGGCTGTACGGTGTCGGGCTCGGTCCCGGCGACCCGGCCCTGATGACCGTGCGGGCCGTGCAGGTCATCGCCGAGGCCGATGTCGTCGCGTACCACTCCGCCCGTCACGGCCGCTCCATCGCCCGCTCGATCGCGGCACAGCACCTCCGCGCCGACCACATCGAGGAGGCGCTGGTCTACCCCCTCACGACGGAGACCACGGACCACCCCGGCGGCTACCGGGGCGCGCTGGACGAGTTCTACGCCGAGGCCGCGGCCCGGCTCGCCGTACACCTCGACGCCGGACGCACCGTCGCCGTGCTCGCAGAGGGCGACCCGCTCTTCTACGGCTCGTACCAGCACATGCACAAACGGCTCGCGCACCGCTACGAGACCGAGGTCATCCCCGGTGTCACGTCCGTCAGCGCCGCCGCCGCCCGGCTCGGCACCCCGCTCGTCGAGGGCGAGGAGGTGCTGACGATCCTGCCCGGCACGCTGCCGGAGGAGGAGCTGACGGCACGTCTGGCGGCCACGGACTCCGCGGTGGTGATGAAGCTGGGCCGCACCTTCCCCGCGGTGCGCCGCGCGTTCGAGGCGTCCGGGCGGCTGTCCGAGGCGCGGTACGTCGAGCGGGCCACGATGGCCGGGGAGCGCACCGGGGACCTGGCGGACACGGACGCCGACTCGGTGCCGTACTTCGCGGTCGCCGTGCTGCCCAGCCGGATCGACGCCCCCCGCCCCTCGCCGTCCGCGGGCCCCGGCACGGGTGAGGTCGTCGTCGTCGGCACCGGCCCCGCCGGACCGCTGTGGCTGACGCCCGAGACGCGCGGGGCGCTGGCCGCAGCCGACGACCTCGTCGGCTACACGACGTATCTGGACCGGGTGCCGGTCCGCCCGGGGCAGCAGCGCCACGGTTCCGACAACAAGGTCGAGTCGGAGCGCGCCGAACTCGCCCTGGACCTGGCCCGCCGGGGGCGCCGCGTGGCCGTCGTGTCCGGGGGCGACCCCGGGGTCTTCGCCATGGCGACGGCCGTGCTGGAAGTGGCCTCGCAGGACGCGTACACGGACATAGCGGTACGGGTGTTGCCCGGAGTGACCGCGGCCAACGCCGCGGCCGCCGCCGCGGGGGCTCCGCTGGGCCACGACTACGCCACCCTCTCGCTGTCGGACCGGCTCAAGCCCTGGGAGGTCATCGCGGGGCGGCTGCGCGCGGCGGCGACGGCCGACCTGGTGCTGGCGCTGTACAACCCCGGTTCCCGCAGCCGGACCTGGCAGGTCGGCAAGGCCCGCGACCTGCTGCTGGAGCACCGCTCCCCGGACACGCCCGTGGTGCTCGGGCGCGATGTGGGCGGCCCCGCGGAGAGTGTGCGTACGGTGCGGCTCGCCGATCTCGACCCGGCCGAGGTCGACATGCGGACGATCCTGATCGTGGGTTCCTCACAGACCCGTTGGGTGCGGCGGGGCGACGGCCGGCAGATCGTGTGGACACCGCGCCGCTACCCGGAGGCGTGACGGACCGCTCGGCCCGCTTGCGGCGTGGGTCGAGCGGTGACAGGACCGAGCGTCGAGGCCCGGGGGCCGGGGTACCGGCGGGCCGGGCGACCGGCGGGCCGGAGGCCCCGCGGCCGTCCGCGCCCGGACGAGCCGCCTCCGGTCAGCGGTCCCGGACCCACTCCGCCAGCCTGCCGACGGACCGGGCCGCTTCGGCCAGACTGCGGGCCGCCTGCTCAAGCTCGGCGGTGAGGCGGGCCGTCCGCTCGCGCTCCGCGGAGTCGTCCGGGGCGGCGACGGCCGTGCCCCGGTATCCGATGGGGCCCTCGTCGTACCGCTGGTAGTAGCCGCTGAAGTGGTCCGAGGCGATTCCGGCGAACCTCACACCGGAGAGCTGTATCTCGTCGGCGCCCCCGTTGCCGGTGATGTCGAGGCGGTAGCGGGAGTAGGCCACGGGAGCGCCGCCGATCCGGAACCTCCTGCTCTCGAAGCGCTCGGTGAAGCCCTGCCCGGTCCGGGAGTCCAGCTCCGTCCAGCGGCTGCCGTCCTGCGAGCCCGACAGGGTCCAGTCCCGGGGGTCACGGTCCGGGAAGTCGTTGGCGGACGTCAGCGTGTAGCAGGTGAGGGCGGTGGGCCGGTCGAACCCGAACTCCACGGTGGCTTCGCAGTCGCCGGCCAGCCACTTCGCCCGGGAGTCCCGCAGCAGGTTCTCCGCGACCTCCCCGGCCTCCTCGAACTCGTCGCTGACCTCGACGACCGTCGCCTGCCCGGTCACGTCCGGCGCGTCCGCCGCGCCCGAACGGCCGGCCGCGACGCGCAGCGCGGCCACACCTGAATTGCCCCGCTGGTCGCGCCAGGTCACCCGCTCCACAGGCCCGGAGCCGTCCTCCACCAGGATCCGCAGCTCGCCGGAGTCGTGCCAGTCGCCGCCCCACCCCTCCTCGGTACGGAAACGGTGCGTGTGGACGCCCTCGGTCCCCTCCGGGAACGCCCCGCGCCCGATGACACGGCCACGGAACTCGGCGAGCGTGCCGTCGGCGGCACGGTGGTGCCCGTGGAAGTCGGACATGTTCGACTGGAAGCTGATCGCCGACTCCGCGCCGTCCTCGCCGCGCCACCCCAGCTGCGCGGGCAGCGACCGCTCGCCCCGGTCGACGTGGAACAGCAGCCGGGGGCCCGGCCGCCAGGCCTCGGTGAACGGCGCGCGTCGCTCCGTGCTGTACGAGAAGACCGTGTCGCGGGCCGCCTCCGCCGCCATCGCACGCTCGGAGCGGCCACGCTCGTACACGGAGTCGAGCGTGACGCGGTACAGCCAGAACATGCTGCGCGCGCCGACGGCCGTGCGTATCTCCAGCGTGTTGGTGCCCGGCCGCAGCAGCTCGCCGGGGACGGCGAACACGTTGTCCTGCGGGAGGTCGCCGCCACCGGGCACGGTGAGCCCCTGGACGAGCGCCTCCCCGTTCACCAGCACGTCGACCGGGGCGTATCCCAGGGACCCGCCCAGCTTGGAGACCAGCGCGGTCATTGTGAGCGTCACCTCGACGATCTTCTCGTCGCCGTCGACCTCGAAGTCCAGCTCGGTGCTCGCGTCGGCGCCCATCGTCAGGTGCGACGACGTCTCATGGCAGTCGCGGTACCTGATCCCGGCGTTGGACACGCGGACCGGCGTGGCGGAGAAGTCGGCGAACGTCGGTTGCATGCTTGGCTCCTGAGGCTGCGTCACGCCCGGTACGAGGCGCCGGCGAGTGGGTGTGCCGCCACGTTAGCGGCGGCCACCGACAGTCCCCGGGTACGGTCCGTCGCCCCGTCCCCTCCTTCGGCCGGCTGTCGGACCCTCGTGCCACGATGGCGGACATGAGCTCTCCCGAACGCCTCATGCCCCCCTTGGACGCCGATGAGCGGACGTCCCTGGAGAGCTGGCTCGACTTCTACCGCACCACGCTCGCCCAGAAGTGCGAAGGCCTGACGGAGGACCAGCTCTCCGCGCCCGCCGCCGCGCCGTCGCAGGTCACCCTGCTCGGTCTCGTCCGGCACGCGGCGGACGTCGAGCGGACCTGGTTCCGCCGGGTTCTGGCCCAGGAGGACGTGGATCCGATCCACGCCCCGGGCCCCGATGGCCACGACGGCGGATTCGGTCCGGCCGAAGGAGACACGTACGAGAAGGCGCTGCCCCTGTGGCAGGCCGAGATCGACCGGGCCCGGGAGAACTGCGCGTCCCGCCCCCTCGACGGCACCAGCCCCTTCATGGGCGGTCAGGTCACCCTGCGCTGGATCTACACGCACATGATCGGCGAGTACGCCCGCCACTGCGGCCACGCCGACCTCGTACGGGAACACGTCGACGGCCGCACGGGCGTCTAGCCCACGGCCCCGGTCCTTCGTGGCCCCGCCCTCAGAGCCCCGGCCCTTCAAGGCCTCGCAGCCAGGCGACGGCCTCCTCCGGGGTCCCGGCCACCGGAACGTCGTCCGGGACCGGCGGGCGCCGGACCACGACCACCGGGATGCCCGCCTCCCGGGCGGCGGTGAGCTTGGGGGCGGTCGCGTCGCCGCCGCTGTCCTTCGTCACGAGGACATCGATGCCGTACCGCCGGATCAGCTCCCGCTCGCCGTCCAGGGTGAACGGTCCCCGGTCCAGCAGGACCTCCATCCGGGCCGGGTACGGGGCCTCGGGGGCGTCGACCGAACGTATCAGGAACCACAGCGCGTCCAGCCCGGCGAACGCGGCCAGGCCCATGCGCCCCGTCGTGAGGAAGACGCGCCGCCCCAGCCCCGGAAGGAGCTCCGCCGCCCCCGCCAGGGAGTCGGCCGGGTGCCACCGGTCGCCGTCCGAGGGCACCCAGCCGGGACGGCGCAGCGCCAGCAGGGGAACATGGACTGCGTCAGCGGCGGAGGCCGCGTTGAAACTGATCGTCCCGGCGAAAGGATGGGTGGCGTCGATGACCGCATCCACTCGGTGTGCGCGGAGCCATTCCGCCAGGCCGTCGGCTCCGCCGAAACCGCCGACGCGCGTTCCGCCCGGCGGGAGCTTCGGGCGGGCCACCCGGCCGGCGAGCGAGCTGGTCACCCGTACTCCGGGCATTTCGCCCACCGCCACCAGGCGCTCCGCGAGGCGGCGGGCCTCCGTCGTGCCGCCGAGGACGAGTACGTGCAAGGGCATGGGATCGGTCCATCCATGAGCAGTGAGGCGCAGGGCGGGCGCAACGCCCAACTCAAGCACACCGGTCTGCGGCCGGGATGGACGACCGGCGCCTGTGCGACGGCCGCGACCACGGCCGCGTACACCGCCCTGCTGACCGGCGAGTTCCCCGACCCGGTGACCATCACGCTGCCCAGGGGCCAGACCCCCGCCTTCGCACTCGCGGTGGAGGAGCTCGCCGGGGGTTCGGCCACGGCGGGCGTGGTCAAGGACGCGGGCGACGACCCGGACGTCACGCACGGCGCGCTCGTGCGGTCCACCGTACGGCTGCTCCCGCCGGGGTCCGGGGTGGTGTTCCGGGCCGGGCCCGGCGTGGGCACGGTGACGCTGCCGGGGCTGCCGCTCGACGTCGGGGAGCCGGCGGTCAATCCCGTGCCCCGCCAGATGATGCGGGACCATGTGGCGCGGGTGGCGGCGGAGCACGGGGGCACCGGGGACGTGGAGATCACGATCTCGGTGGACGACGGCGAGGAGATCGCACGTTTCACGTGGAACATCCGCCTGGGCATCCTGGGCGGGCTCTCGATCCTCGGCACGACCGGTGTCGTCGTGCCGTACTCCTGCTCGGCCTGGATCGACTCGATCCGCCGGGGTGTGGACGTGGCGCGGGCGGCCGGGCGCACGCACGTGGCGGGGTGCACGGGCTCGACGTCCGAGAAGACGGTGGTGGCCGAGTACGGACTGCCGGAGATCGCCCTGCTGGACATGGGGGACTTCGCGGGTGCGGTGCTGAAGTACGTACGCCGTCATCCGGTGGCCCGGCTGACGGTCTGCGGCGGGTTCGCCAAGCTGTCCAAGCTCGCCGCCGGTCACCTCGACCTGCACTCGGGCCGATCCCAGGTCGACAAGCCCTTCCTGGCGCGGCTGGCACGGCAGGGCGGGGCGAGCGAGGCGTTGGCCGCCGAGATCGAGGTGGCCAACACGGGCCTCGCGGCGCTGCAGCTGTGCATGGCGGCCGGGGTGCCGCTGGGCGACCTGGTGGCCGTGGCGGCCCGGGACCAGGCGCTGTCGGTGCTGCGTGGGGCGCCCGTCGCGGTGGACGTGATCTGCGTCGACCGGGCGGGGACCGTCGTGGGACGGAGCGAGGTGCGCTGAGGGCGCCGCGAGGCAGGTTCCTCCCGTCCGCCCGCGCCGCCACGGAGGTCAGCAGGTGTGGCGGTCCCGGGCCGGGGAGTACAGGTGGCTGTCGTGGAACTGTTCCGCGCCGAGCGTCCGGCCCACCATGATCACCGCAATCCGGACCACCCCGGCGGCCTTCACCTGCTCCGCGATGGAGTCGAGCGTTCCGCGCAGGACGATCTCGTCGGGGCGCGAGGCCATGGCCACGACCGCGGCCGGGCAGCCGGCCCCGTAGTGCGGCAGCAGTTCCTCGACGACCCGGTCCACGTACTGCGCGGCCAGGTGCAGCACGATCAGCGCGCCGCTGCGGCCGAGCGTGGCCAGGTCCTCGCCCTCGGGCATCGCGGTCGCGCGCTGGGCGATGCGCGTGAGGATCACCGTCTGCCCGACCGTCGGCACCGTCAGCTCACGCTTCAGCGCCGCCGCGGCGGCCGCGAAGGCGGGCACGCCCGGCACGACCTCGTACGGCACGCCCGCCTCGTCCAGCCGCCGCATCTGCTCGTTGACCGCGCTGAAGACCGAGGGGTCGCCCGAGTGCAGCCGGGCGACGTCGTGACCGGCCTCGTGCGCCCGGACCAGCTCGGTGGTGATCCGGTCGATGTCGAGCCGGGCGGTGTCCACGAGCCGGGCGTCCGGCGGGCACTCCGCGAGCAGTTCGCGCGGCACCAGACTGCCCGCGTACAGGCAGACGGGGCTGGCCGCGAGGATGCGGGCGCCGCGCACGGTGATCAGGTCGGCGGCGCCGGGGCCCGCGCCGATGAAGTACACGGTCATCAGTTGTCTCCTGAGGGGGTCGAAAGGGCCTTGCGTACGGACCACTGCGTGACGGGCATGGCCTGCCGCCACCCCGTGAAGCCGCCGACCGGCACCGCGTGGGCCACCGAGAGCCGCACCAGGTCGCCCCCGAGCCTGCGGTAGCGGTCAGCGAGCAGCGCCTCGGACTCCATCGTCACGGTGTTGGCGACCAGGCGGCCGCCCGGGGGCAGGGCGTCCCAGCAGGCGTCGAGCAGGCCGGGGGCGGTGAGCCCGCCGCCGATGAACACGGCGTCGGGCACGGGCAGCCCGGCCAGGGCCTCGGGTGCCCGGCCGGTGACCACGCGCAGCGCGGGGACGCCGAGCCGGTCCGCGTTGCGGGCGATGCGCCCCGCACGCTCCGTATCGCGCTCCACCGTGATGGCGCGGCAGGAGGGATGGGTCCGCAGCCACTCCACCGCGATCGAGCCGGACCCGCCGCCGATGTCCCACAGGAGCTCACCGGGCGCGGGCGCGAGCACACCCAGGGTGGCCGCCCGCACATGCCGCTTGGTGAGCTGCCCGTCGTGCTCGTACGCCTCGTCCGGCAGCCCCGGTACGGCGCCGACGCGCAGGGTGTCCGGGGTGGCCAGGCAGTCCACCGCGATGACGTTGAGCGGGTCGCCGGACGGGTGCGCCCAGGTGTCCGCGGTGCCGTCCAGACAGTCCTCGGCCGTGCCGCCCAGCTGCTCCAGGACCCGCATCCGGCTCGGTCCGAAGCCGTGCTCCCGCAACAGCGCGGCGACCGCGGCGGGCGTGGCGGCGTCCGCGCTCAGGACCAGCAGCCGGCGTCCGTCGTGCAGCGCGGCGGCCAGCCGGGCCGTGGGACGCCCGACGAGCGTGACGGTCTCGGTGTCCTCCACGGGCCAGCCCAGCCGGGCGCAGGCGTACGACACCGAGGACGGGTGCGGCAGCACACGCGGCGCCCCCGGCCCCAGCTCCTCGGTGACGGCCCGCCCGATGCCGTAGAACATGGGGTCCCCGCTGGCCAGGACGGCGATCCTGCTCCCCGCGTGCGCGGCGAGCAGTCCCCGGACGGCGGGCCGCAGGGGGGAGGGCCAGGCCACGCGACGGCCCGTGCACAAGGGCGGGAGCAGATCCAGCTGGCGCTCACCACCGATCAGGACCTCGGCGTCCAGGAGCGCGGAGCGCGCCGTGTCCGGCAGGCCCGCCCACCCGTCGGCGCCGATCCCCACGACGCTCACGGCGGACACGGGCAGCGGGGCGGGGGGTACGGATGATGCGGGGGACACGGCCGGTACCTCGGTGTCTGGGTGGATGGACGCAGCCGAAACTCTACTGGGGCGTGGTTCCGGGCCCGCGCGGCGGAGTGATTCCGGGAAATCCTCCGCGTGGTGCCGAGAACCCGTCCCGGACTCCGACGTCCCCTGTGAGAGTCGCCCATGAGGGGCGGCACAGCCGACGAAGGAGCGGATCATGAAGTACCTCGTGATGGTGCAGGGATCGCAGGCCGACTACGAGGCCATGAGCGGCAAGGCGTCCGCGAGCAGCCCGGCCTGGAACGAGAAGGACGTGAAGGCGATGTTCGCCTTCATGCGGGGGATCAACGAGGACCTCGCCGGCTCCGGTGAGATGGTCGAGGGCAACGGGCTGGCCGAGCCCGCGCGGGCCCGCTTCGTGAGCGCGGGCGCCGACGGGCGGCCGGTGATCTCCGACGGTCCGTACGGCGAGACCGAGGAGGTGCTCGCCGGATATTGGGTGCTCGACTGCGCGAGCCTGGAGCGGGTCACCGAGATCGCGGCGCGCATCGCGCTCTGTCCGCAGCCCGAGGGCGCCCCCGAGTACCCCGTGGTGATCCGCCCGATCGACCCGGGCCCCGACGCCTGAGGAACCAGCAGGCCGGAGGTGCCGGTCGAGGCGCACGACGACGGACATCGAGGACCTGCCGCGCCGGCACGCGCCGCAGGTCCTCGGCGCGCTCGTGCGCCGGTACGGACACTTCGACACGGCCGAGGACTCCGTACAGGAAGCACTCCCGGCGGCGGCACAGCCGTGGCCCGGACACCACCGGCTGGATGCCGTCCGCACCCATCCGCTGGAGGGGGCCGGGGACCGCGAGGCGGCGCGCCGCCTGTCTGCGGGCGGCCCGCTCAGCGCACCCGAGGCCCGCTGTCTGCGCACGCGCGCGGCCCGGCTGCTCCCCTGACGGCGCGGCTCCACGCACCACATCGAGTCGCCGAACCCCGCCGCCCTCGCGATCATCGAAGACATGACCAAGAGCGACAACGGCAAGGACCGCACCGTGCGGATCGCCCAGCGGCCGGAGGCGGACGAGCTCCTGGGGCGCAGCCCGCTGGCCGCCCTCGTCGGCATGCTGCTGGACCAGCAGGTACCGATGGAATGGGCCTTCGCCGGACCGTTCACCCTGGCCGGGCGCATGGGGTCGGACGATCTGGACGCCCAGGAGATCGCCGCGTACGACCCGGAGGCGTTCACCGAACTCTTCACCACGAAACCCGCGCTGCACCGCTATCCCGGCGCCATGGCCAAACGGGTGCAGCAACTCTGCCAGTACCTGGTGGCGGAGTACGGCGGAGACGCGAGCGCGGTCTGGGCGGACGCCCCGACCGGCACCGAGCTGCTGAAACGGCTCAACGCGCTGCCCGGCTTCGGCACCCAGAAGGCGCAGATCTTCCTGGCACTGCTCGGCAAGCAGTTCGGCGTACGCCCCACGGGGTGGCGGGAGGCCGCAGGGCCGTACGGCGAGGAGGGTTCGCACCGCTCGGTGGCCGACATCACCGGGCCCGACTCGCTCGCCGAGGTACGGGCGTACAAGCAGCGGGCGAAGGCGGCGGCCAGGGCGGCGGGCCGGACCAAGTGATCACGAACGGGCCGCACAACCGGCCGCGGCCGGCACCGGGGTTCACACGGACCGACCCCACTCGCTAGCTTTCCTGCACATCCGTTCACACCGGAAGGACTCCTGTGCACGCAACCCGTCGCAGAGCCATGGCTGTTGTGGCTGCCACCGCCCTGGCCACACCGCTCCTCCTCGCCGCGTCCCCGCACCACGGACACGCCCCGCACGACCCGGCCAAGGACGCCGCGAAGCTGTCCCGGCAGCTCGTACGCGACTCGTCCGCCAAGGACGCCTACCGGCATCTGCAGCGCTTCCAGGCGATAGCCGACTCGGCGGAGGGACACCGCGCGGCCGGCTCGCTCGGTCACGACGCCTCCGCCGCCTACGTCCACCGACTGCTCCAGAAGGCCGGCTACGAGGTCGACTACCGGTCGTTCGACTTCGTCTACACCGAGACCCTCGCCGAGAAGCTCTCCGTGGTCTCCCCCACGCCCCGTGACGTCGACATCAAGGCGATGACGTACACGAGGTCCACCGAGGTGGGCGGCGTCCGGGCGGCGCTCGTCGCCGTCCCCGTCGACGACACCACCGGCTGCGAGGCCGCCGACTACGCCTCCGCGACCTTCACCGGCAAGATCGCGCTGATCAAGCGCGGCGGCTGCTCCTTCGCCGAGAAGCAGGCGGCGGCCGGAACAGCCGGCGCGGCCGGTGCGGTGATCTACAACAACACCGAAGGCGTGCTCTCCGGCACCCTCGGGGACGTCGCGTCGGGGAAGATACCCACCGGCGGGCTCACCCAGGTGGAGGGCGAGAAGCTCGTCGCCGACCTGGCCGCGGGCGAGGTGACGGTCTCCTTCGAGATCCGTGAGCTCCAGGAGGAGCGCACCACCCGCAACGTCGTCGCGGAGACCCGCCGTGGCGACGCGGCGAAGACGGTCATGCTCGGCGCGCACCTGGACTCGGTCACCGACGGCCCCGGCATCAACGACAACGGCTCCGGCTCGGCCGGTCTCCTCGAAGTCGCCCTGGAGCTCGCCGAGTCCCGGAAGCAGCCCGCCAACAAGGTGCGGTTCGCCTGGTGGTCGGCGGAGGAGAACGGACTGCTCGGCTCGGAGGCGTACGTCGCGAAGCTCTCCGAGGCGCAGCGCGAGCAGGTCGCGCTGTACCTCAACTTCGACATGATCGCCTCGCCGAACGGCGCGCAGTTCGTCTTCGACGGCGACAACTCCGACAACGTGGGCGAGGGCCCCGGCCCCGAGGGATCGGCCCAACTGGAGCGCGACATCACCGACTTCCTCGACCGGAAGGACAAGCCCCACACCGGCACGGACTTCACCGGACGCTCCGACTACGGGCCGTTCATCGAGGTCGGCATCCCGTCCGGCGGTACGGACACGGGCGCCGAGGGCATCAAGACGTCCGACCAGGCCGAGACGTTCGGCGGAACGGCCGGCGTCGCGTACGACCCGTGCTACCACGCGGCCTGCGACGACCTGGACAACGTCGACATGGCGCACCTCGACACCAACATCGACGTGATCGCGAACGCCGTCGGCACCTACGCCTTCGACCTGCGCTCCCTGACCCGCCCGGTCCCGGCCGCCCCCACCACCGGTGAGCCCGGCAGCGGCGGCGGACTGCGCGAGGGCCACGCGCACGGCGTCACCGAGTAACGGAACCCGCACGTCCCTCACCCCGCGGGCGGGGGGGGGGGCGCGGGCGCCCCCCCCCCCGGGGGGGGGTGGTGACGCGGCCGCGGGGTGGGGCGGGGTGTTATAAAAAAAAAAGT
>NZ_JBHXRD010000010.1:105864-112965 GCF_042717325.1 Streptomyces sp. NPDC058637
CAGCCGGCCCCCGGCTTCACGTTTTCCGTCCCCCCCACGCTCCCCCCCCGGGGGGGGGGGGGGGGCGCCCCCCCCCCCCCGCCCGCGGGGTGACGTGTGACCGCGGCAGCGGGTTCCGGGCATCACTCATGACAGCCCCTGTCCCGCTTTATGGCAGTTGACGGTATTTTGCCCGGTATGCAGCCCCGCCCCATGGCTGCGCCCGGAGGTCCTTGCCCGGTAGGCTTTCCGTGTGATCTTCAAGCGCATCGGAAATGGGCGGCCATATCCTGACCACGGCCGGGAAAGCACCCGGCAGTGGGCGGATGTCGCGCCGCGCCCGGTCCGCCTCGACCAGCTGGTGACCACCAAGGGCCAGCTGGACCTCGAAACCCTGCTCGCCGAGGACTCCACGTTCTACGGCGACCTGTTCGCCCACGTCGTGAAGTGGCAGGGCGACCTCTACCTCGAGGACGGGCTGCACCGCGCCGTACGCGCCGCCCTGCAGCAGCGCCAGGTGCTGCACGCGCGCGTTCTCGAACTCGGCTGACCCGCGCCACTCCCACCCGTGGACCATTTCGGTCCTTTCGGGTGCTTTTATGCACGTACGGGTGCCATCTGTTGATCGTTTAGTAGGCATCATCACCAGGTCGCACTACGCTGCGCCCATGAGCATGCTGACCCCACCCGGCATGGGCGGAAAGTACCGCATCACGGGAAACACCTACCCGCGCATGCGCCGCCCGCGTCACCGCCGCAAGCTGGTCCTTTCGGCGATCGCCGCCGTGACGGTCCTCGGTCTCGCCGGATGGGGCACGCTCCAGCTCATCGACGTCTTCACCGGCGGCGACAAGCAGGCCAACGCCGCCGACCGCGCGAAGGCCTGTCCCTCGCCGAAGGCGACGACCCCCGCCAAGGCACTCCCCCGGCCTGCGACGATCAAGGTCAACATCTACAACGCGACGCCGCGCCGCGGGCTCGCCAAGGCCGCGGCGGACGAGCTGAAGAAGCGCGGCTTCGTCATCGGCAAGGTGGACAACGCCCCGGCCGCGTACGACAAGAAGGTTCCCGGCACCGGACTGCTGCTCGGCGCCGCGACGGCCGCGAACGGCTCGTTCCCGGTGCTGGCCACACAGCTTCCCGGGGCGGTGCACAAGACCGACGCCCGCAGGACCGCGGACGTCGATCTGATCATCGGCACGAAGTTCAAGACGTTCAGCACGCCCGCGGCGGCGGCCTCGGCGCTCACGGCGCTGACGAAGCCGGCCCCTGCGCCGTCCTCCTGCTGACTCCCGCCGACTCCGTACGGCGCCGTCAGCCGGCGGTGCCGTACATCCGGTCCCCGGCGTCGCCGAGCCCCGGCACGATGTAGCCGTTCACGTTGAGCCGCTCGTCGACCGAGGCGGTGACCACCGTGACCGGCGCACCGGCCAGCTCGCGCTCCATCACCTCGACGCCCTCGGGCGCCGCGAGCAGCACGACCGCGGTGACGTCGTCCGCCCCGCGCTTGATCAGTTCCCGGATGGCGGCGACGAGCGTGCCGCCGGTGGCCAGCATCGGGTCCAGGACGTAGACCTGACGGCCGGAGAGGTCCTCGGGCATCCGTGTCGCGTACGTCTCCGCCTGGAGGGTCTCCTCGTTGCGGATCATGCCCAGGAAACCGACCTCGGCGGTCGGGAGCAGCCGCACCATGCCGTCCAGCATGCCCAGACCGGCGCGCAGGATCGGGACGACGAGCGGCCGGGGGTGCGACAGCTTCACACCGGTCGTGGGCGTCACCGGGGTCTCGATGTCGACCTGCTCGGTCCGCACATCCCTGGTGGCCTCGTACGCGAGGAGGGTGACCAGCTCGTCGGCGAGCCGCCGGAAGGTCGGGGAGTCGGTGCGCTTGTCGCGCAGCGTGGTGAGTTTGTGCGCCACCAGCGGGTGGTCGACGACGTGGATCCGCATGACGTCCACAGTAGCCGGGCCCCGGACGGGGTCCCGCCGGTCCGCGCTGGCATCAACCACCTGTTCGGGGGGAAGGTGGGGGCATACGGACCCAGGCTTGGGGTGGTGTGTCGATTGCCCGACGGGGAACAGCGGAATCAGCGGCAGGCCGCACGCGACGCGCGCGACCTGCCCGACGCGCGGGAGAACGTGCCGGACGCGCAGGAGAGTGACGCGGCGCGCCGGAGGCGCCGGGCGCAGTTCCTCCGTGAGCTCCACGAGGCGAAGCAGCTCCGCGACCGGGTTCAGCCGCGCCGCGCCCGCGCGGCCCGAATGCGCCAACAGATGCGGATGCGCACATTCCGCTGGTGACCCCGTCCGTCGGCACCGCCGGACCGGCTCCCGGAGGAGCTCGCGAGGAGTCCCCGCGAGAAGGCGCTCAGGGAACTGATGGCCGACGCAACGGTCGAAGAGGTCTCGCATCGCGCTGGTTTCTGCCACGATGCCGATTGGGCGGGGCCCAGGGCAGCCGGATGACCGACTGCCCTCCCGTCGGACCGATTCGCCTATGACCAGTGGGAGAGTCACGGTGTACTTCGCCGCACTGCTCGCGCGCACCGAAGACGGGTGGGAAGCGAGCGATACAGAGCTCGACGACGTGGAAACCCTGTCCGACCTGACGGATCTGGCCCGTGAGGCCTCGATGGACGAGGACACGGTCCTGGTCTACATCGAGCAGGAGGACGCCTGGTTCGGCGTCATCCGGGTGGACGGTGAGGAGGACCCCCGTATCTACATCTCGGACGCGTCCGCCGCCGCCCGCTCCTCGTACGGGGAGATCCTGCTCACCGATGAACTGCTCGGCCGCGAACCGGGGGCCGAGGTCGAGATCGCCGCACTGGAGGAGCTCGTCGACCTCGACGGTACGGAGGAAGACGCCGACGACGGCGCCGACGACCGGGCCGCCCCCGCCGTGACCGACCTCGACCTGGACCACGACCCCGACGCCGTACCGGCGGGGCCGATCGGCGAACTCGGGATCCTCGCCGACCTCGGTCTGTCCGAGAAGGAGTTGCTGACCCTGCGCACCGACGCGCTGGTGGAGATCGCGGACGCGCTGGGCGCGGCCGAGGTCCTGGAGACCGTCCGTTAGGGTCCGCGGGTGAACGCACCACCACCCCCACCCTCCTCACCGCCTTCCCCCGATCCCGTACGGGACCCGTGGCAGGCACCCATGCGCCTAGCCCTCGACGAGGCCGCGCGGGCGGCGTCGGCCGGCGATGTGCCGGTCGGCGCCGTCGTCCTCGGCCCGGACGGCACGCCGCTCGCCGCCGGCCACAACGAGCGCGAGGCCACCGGTGACCCGACGGCGCACGCGGAGGTGCTCGCGCTGCGGCGCGCCGCCGCCGTACTCGGCGCCTGGCGGCTGACCGGCTGCACGCTGGTGGTCACCCTGGAGCCCTGCACGATGTGCGCGGGCGCTCTCGTGCAGTCCCGGATCGGCCGGGTGGTCTACGGCGCTCGGGACGAGAAGGCCGGCGCCGCAGGATCGCTCTGGGACGTCGTACGGGACCGCAGGCTCAACCACCGCCCCGAAGTGATCCACGGCGTCCTGGAGGACGCCTGCGCGGCCCTGCTGACGGCGTTCTTCCGCGAGCGCTGACGCCTCCCGGGCAGACACCGGCCGACCACCGGGAAACCGATTTCGAACCTGGGCCGGGAATGGTCTAAGCTCTCTCTCGGTAGCGTGTCCGAGCGGCCGAAGGAGCTCGCCTCGAAAGCGAGTGTGGGGAAACTCACCGAGGGTTCAAATCCCTCCGCTACCGCTCTTACGAAGGGCCCGACGCATAGCGTCGGGCCCTTCGAGCGTTCCCTGCGCATACGACCGCGGCCCCGGCTCGGGATCAGGAATCCGTGAGCCGGGGCCGCGGTCGTGCGCCGTGCGGTTCGAGGTCGGGGGAAGCGGCATCGGGGGGACAAGCCGCTTCCCCCGGTGAGAACGGGACCAGGGGCCCTCGCCGCGGTCAGGGGGGAAGTCTCGCGGCGCGGACCTCGGAGAGGTCCTGTCCCTCGGCCCGCGCATTTCTGCCACATACGCGGGCTCGCTCTCCATCCTCCTCCTCGGCAGAAGCCGCACCCGGGGGCAAAGGGCCCGGATCAACAGGTCCTTGGTCCTTAAAAGCCACATCAGTGATCGGAAACGGCCACCGGATACGGCCATACGTGCGGCTAGAATCACCCGACTGCACAGGTGGTCGAAGGGGAGGGGCAGGGCTGTGGCGCAAGCGAAGAAGATCGCGCTCTACTTGATCGTGGTCTTCGTGCTGTACACGATCATCACGTCCCCCGCCCGGGCCGCCGATCTCGTCCAAGTCGGATTCGAAGGCATTTCGAGCGCCGCACAGGGTGTCGGGGACTTCATGTCCGAGCTCGTGAAGTAGGAGAACACCCATGATCCGCCACCTGGTCCTGTTCAAGCTGAACGACGGCGTCGAACGGGACGATCCGCGGGTCGTCGCCGGGGCGGAGGCCTTCCGGGAGCTCGGCGGGAGGATTCCCGAGCTGGAGTTCTGGGAGTGCGCCTGGAACATCACCGACCGGCCGATCGCGTACGACTTCGCCATCAACTCGGCGGTCGCGGACGAGGAATCCCTGAAGCGCTACATCGAGCACCCGGCCCACCAGGCCGCGGCCGGACAGTGGCGCGCGTTCGCCACTTGGGTGATTGCCGACTATCCCTTCTGACACGTCCGGCACTCCGGTCCCGTGGGCCCCTCCCGCTCCGGAGAGGGGCTTTTCGGCATGTTTAAACCGAATTGCTCTCAACACGACCCTATGCGGTGCTTGCACACAGTGGACATGTCTTGTGATGCTATGACCGCTTTTGACGGATGAGTTGACCGTAGTTGACCGCAAAGGGGTGGCGACACCGTGCCGGCCAGTACAGCGCCTCAAGTCCCGCCCCAGAACGTCCAGACGAACGACATCCAGACCGAGACGCCCGACCCCACCGTGCCCGCCAGGACCCGGGGCGCGGACACCAGGGCGCTCACCCAGGTGCTGTTCGGCCGGCTCAAGGACCTCGAACCCGGCACCCCGGAACACCGCAGGGTGCGCACCGCCCTCATCGAGGCGAACCTGCCACTCGTGCGGTACGCCGCGGCCCGGTTCCGCAGTCGCAACGAGCCCATGGAGGACGTCGTCCAGGTCGGCACCATCGGCCTGATCAACGCCATCGACCGCTTCGACCCGGAACGCGGCGTCCAGTTCCCGACGTTCGCGATGCCCACCGTGGTCGGTGAGATCAAGCGCTACTTCCGGGACAACGTACGGACCGTGCACGTGCCGCGGAGGCTGCACGAGCTCTGGGTCCAGGTCACCGGCGCCACCGAGGACCTGACGACCGCTCATGGCCGCTCACCCACCACCGGTGAGATCGCCGAGCGGCTGAAGATCTCCGAGGACGAGGTCCTCGCCTGCATCGAGGCGGGCCGCTCGTACCACGCGACCTCACTGGAAGCCGCGCAGGAGGGCGACGGACTGCCCGGACTCCTGGACCGGCTCGGCTACGAGGACCCTGCACTGGCCGGGGTCGAACATCGCGACCTCGTACGGCATCTGCTCGTCCAACTGCCCGAGCGCGAGCAGCGGATCCTGCTGCTGCGCTACTACAACAACCTGACGCAGAGCCAGATCAGCGCCGAGCTGGGTGTCTCCCAGATGCATGTGTCAAGGCTGCTGGCCAGAAGCTTCGCCCGTCTGCGATCCGCAAACAGGATCGAGGCGTAACCGGAACGGGTAGACCCCACACAGACAGGTTCCGGAGGCGTAAAAGCCGCACACCCCCTGTTTCCTGCACAGTTTCAGCGCTTGGTTGTCGACATGTCACTACAGCGTGTTGCCGACATGTGACATTCTGCTGGAACCGCGTTTGCCGCAGCCCTACCTCCGGTATTCAGGTGGAGGCTGCGTTCCTCCGATGGTCGTGGCCACCGCGACCGTCCGCGACCTCAAGGGGGTGGCATGTCCGCAGAACAGGGCAGCTCGAAGGTGCTCACGCTCACGAAGAGCGCACCAGCACCTGCCGTGCTCACCAGCTCGTCGGAAGCCATCGACACCCGAACCCTGTCCCGCTCCCTGTTCCTGCGGCTCGCCGCGCTGGGTCCCGCTCCGGGCCCCGACGGAACGGACAGCCCCGAGCGGGCCTATGTGCGGGACACACTCATCGAGCTCAACCTCCCGCTCGTGCGGTACGCGGCGGCGCGGTTCCGGAGCCGGAACGAACCGATGGAGGACATCGTCCAGGTCGGGACGATCGGCCTGATCAAGGCGATCGACCGCTTCGACTGCGAACGGGGCGTGGAGTTCCCCACGTTCGCGATGCCGACCGTCGTGGGGGAGATCAAGCGCTTCTTCCGCGACACCTCGTGGTCGGTGCGGGTTCCTCGCCGGCTGCAGGAGCTGCGGCTGGCCCTCACGAAGACGAGCGACGAGCTCGCCCAGAAGCTCGACCGCTCGCCGACCGTGCCGGAGCTCGCCAAGGCGCTCGGGGTCTCCGAGGAGGACGTGGTCGACGGTCTGGCCGTCGGCAACGCCTACACGGCCTCCTCGCTGGACTCCCCGTCCCCCGAGGACGACGGTGGCGAGGGCTCGCTGGCGGACCGCCTGGGGTACGAGGACGCGGCGCTGGAGGGCGTCGAGTACCGCGAGTCCCTGAAGCCGCTGCTGGCCAAACTCGCCCCGCGCGAGCGGCAGATCATCATGCTGCGCTTCTTCGCCAACATGACCCAGTCGCAGATCGGCGAGGAGGTCGGCATCTCCCAGATGCACGTCTCACGGCTGCTGACGCGGACACTCACCCAGCTCAGGGAAGGTCTCATCGCCGACTGACCCGGCCACGGGTCACCGATGACGTCCCGTCACCTCCGGCCGGATGTGATGGACCGCCGGACACACGGCGATACCGGCCGCCGGGGCACCTCGCTCACCGCACCGGCGGCCGTGGCCTGCGCGGTCGGACCGGCTGACGCGCCCACGGGCCCGGACGTGGCAGGCACAGCCCCTGGAGCGGACGCAGCCGTTCCGCACCGGGGGCGCGGGTGGGGGCGGGGGGGGGGGCGGGGGTGGGGGCGGCGGGGGGGACCGCGTCGGTGGGGGGGGGGCGCAGCGGGGGGCGCGCGGGGGTGGAGGGCG
>NZ_JBHXRD010000010.1:112975-244270 GCF_042717325.1 Streptomyces sp. NPDC058637
ACCCCACGGCGGCCGGTGCCCCGCGCGGACGGAGCGCAAGACCCCCCCCCCGGCCGCCTCGTGGCTGGCACCGCCCCTGGCCCCCACGCCGCCGTTCGCCCCGGGCACCCGGTGCGGAACGGCTGCGGAGGACGGTGTGCGCCGCGAGGGCGGACACCTGGCGGGTCCGGGGCCGCCGACGTGCGGGCCCGGGGCTTCACCGCCGTAGGAGTGGGCGTGACGGGGACGTGAGCTCGGTCAGCCGAGCGCGAGCCAGGCGACCGCGCCGAGGACGACGATGACCGCGACGACGGCCACGATCACCCCGGTCTTCGGTCCGGACGAGGTCGCGGCCGACTGCTGCCTGCGCTGCGGCTCGCCGTCGTCGACGAACGCGCGGAACATCTGCGTGCTGCCCGCCGGGTCGTGAGTGCCCTCGGGGCCCGGCTGAGGGGCGTGGGGGTTGTGTGCCATGGCCCGGACACTAGCGAACTCGGCGGAACGGCCCAACCCCCGGGTCCACGGCGGGCGATGCCCGGCCGAGTCGTCCACGGACTCCTCGCCCGCCGGCGGAAGCGCTCCGCGCCGTCTCCACGGGCACGCCCCGCGCGCCGTCGTCCCCCTCGCGGACCCGCGCCCGCGCGCCCCCGCCCTGTGCCCGGGAACACATCCGGCGCGGGTCACCCCCTGTGCGCTGTGCGCTTGACCGGAAGCCGACGGAGGCTTTTGGTTTCCTTTACTTCTGCAAGCCCCGTTTCGTTTGCCTGTAGCAACCAACGGCTTCTATCGTTGCCCTAAGCAACAAGATGACCCGGAGAACGATCCTGGAGGGCCGGTGGCCGCACGGAGCCAGTACGAGGAACTGGCCCGGCAGCTCAGCGCCGTCGGCGCCGTCAAGAGGGGCCTCGCCCGCCTCCTGCCCGCCGCGTGCCCCGGGGGTTCGGCCACGGTGCTGACGCTGCTCGCCAGGTACGGCGAGATGCGGATCACCCGGCTCGCCGAGCTCTTGGCCGTGGACATGTCGGTGACCAGCCGCCATGTGGCACACGCGGTGGAGAACGGCTGGATAGAGCGGTCCCCCGACCCGGCGGACAAGCGGTCCCGCATCCTGCGGCTGACCCCCGCGGGCGAGGAACTGCTCGACGAACTGACCCGGCGGACCACCGAGATGTTCGCCCACAACCTCATCGACTGGTCCGACGCAGAAGTCGGACAGCTCAACACGCTGTTGTCCCGGCTGCGCGACAGCTTCTCCTGCCGCGGCCCCGGTGGATGCGCCCCCGGGAAGCACAGCGGCGACTGCCGCACCGGGCAGTCCGATCACTCGCACACCCGTACACCCGAGTAACAGAAGCAAAGACAAGGAACTCCATGGCTACGACCACACCGACCGGTGTGCGGGGCGGCCACGCCAAGCACGGGGCGTCCGGCGTCCCCGACGGCACGCCGATGACACACCGGCAGATCATGGAAGCGCTGACCGGGCTGCTGCTCGGCATGTTCGTCGCGATCCTCTCGTCGACGGTCGTCTCCAACGCCCTGCCGGAGATCATTTCCGACCTCGGCGGCGGGCAGAGCGCCTACACCTGGGTCGTCACGGCCTCACTGCTGGCCATGACCGCCACCACGCCCCTGTGGGGCAAGCTCTCGGACCTGTTCAGCAAGAAGCTGCTGGTCCAGATAGCCCTGATCATCTACGTGCTCGGCTCGGTCGTGGCCGGTCTGTCGACCAGCAGCGGCATGCTCATCGTCTGCCGTGTCGTGCAGGGCGTCGGAGTCGGCGGTCTCTCCGCCCTCGCCCAGATCGTGATGGCCGCGATGATCTCCCCGCGCGAGCGCGGGCGCTACAGCGGCTACCTCGGCGCGGTCTTCGCCGTCGCCACCGTGGGCGGCCCGCTCCTCGGCGGTGTCATCACCGACACCAGCTGGATGGGCTGGCGCTGGTGCTTCTACGTGGGTGTGCCGTTCGCGGTCATCGCCCTGGTCGTGCTCCAGAAGACCCTGAAGCTCCCGGTCGTCAAGCGCCAGGTCAAGGTCGACTGGTCGGGCGCGTTCTTCATCAGCGCCGCCGTCTCGCTGCTGCTGCTCTGGGTGACCTTCGCGGGTGACAAGTACGACTGGGTCTCGTGGCAGACGTACACGATGCTCGGCGGCACCGTCGCCCTCATCGCGCTCTTCCTGTTCATCGAGTCCAAGGCCAGTGAGCCGATCATCCCGCTGCGCCTGTTCCGCAACCGCACCATCACGCTGGCGTCGGTGGCCTCGCTGTTCGTCGGTATCGGAATGTTCGCGGGCACCGTCTTCTTCAGCCAGTACTTCCAGCTGGCACGGGACAAGTCGCCGACGATGTCGGGCGTCATGACGATCCCGATGATCGTCGGGCTGTTCCTGTCCTCGACCGTGTCGGGCCAGGTCATCACCAAGACGGGTCGCTGGAAGGCCTGGCTGGTCGCCGGTGGCTTCCTGCTCACCGCGGGTCTGGGGATGCTGGGCACCATCCGGTACGACACCGAGTACTGGCACATCGCGATCTTCATGTTCGTGATGGGTCTCGGCATCGGCATGATGATGCAGAACCTGGTCCTCGCCACGCAGAACCAGGTCGCTCCCGCCGACCTCGGCGCGGCCAGCTCCGTCGTGACGTTCTTCCGTTCGCTCGGTGGCGCCATCGGTGTCTCGGCACTGGGCGCCGTCATGGCCAACCGCGTCACGCACTACGTCAAGGACGGCCTCGCCGACCTCGGCCCCGAGGGCGCCGCGTTCGGCCACGGCGGTACCGGCGGCGGAGGCATCCCCGACCTGGACGAGCTGCCCGCCCCGTTCCGCACGGTCGTGGAGGTCGCCTACGGCCACGGTGTCGCGGACGTCTTTCTCTACGCCGCACCGGCCGCGCTCCTCGCCTTCATCGTGACGATCTTCATCAAGGAGGTCGCCCTGAAGACGAACGCGGCCAACGACAAGGTCACCGCCGAGGCACCCGCCACGGAGAACACCGAGGCAGCCGCGTCCGCCGCGCCCGCCGCGCCCGTCGCCGAGGGAACGGCCGGGGTCACCTCGGTCGACGCCCCGGAGCCGGCCGGCACCCCCGGCACCGCGGTCGCGACCGTGCAGGGGACACCCGTACGCGGTGTGGTGCGCGGAGCCGAGGGCGCACCCGTCGCCCGGGCCGCCGTCACACTGATCTCGCTGGGCGGCCGGCAGCTCGGACGCTCCGTCGCCCGGGCCGACGGCGGCTACGTCCTGGACGCGCCGGGCTCCGGCTCGTACGTCCTGATCGCCTCCGCGGACGGTTTCCAGCCGCAGGCGTCCACCGTGGTCGTCGGCGAGGAGCCGCTGGCGTACGACATCCTGCTCGCCGGTACGAGCGGTCTCGCGGGGACCGTGCGGACCGCCGGGGAGGGCGGCCCGGTCGAGGGCGCGATGGTCGTGGTGACCGATGTGCGCGGCGACGTGCTCGCCACCGGCGCCACCGGGGCCGCGGGCGACTTCACCTTCGGTGAGCTCATCCCGGGCACGGTGACCGTCGCGGTGACGGCCGGCGGCTACCGTCCGCTGGCCCTGCCCGTGGAGATCGGCGGCCAGGGTGTCACCCGGGTCGACGCGGCGCTGGAGTCCGGCGCGCTGGTCAAGGGCGTCGTCCGGGCCGGCTCCGGCCGGCTCCCGCTGTCCGACGCCCGCGTCACGCTGATCGACGCGGCCGGCAACGTGGTCGCCACCTCGACGACCGGGGAGGACGGCGTGTACGCCTTCGCCGACCTGGACGCCGGCGAGTACTCGGTCGTCGCGACCGGCTACCCGCCGGTGGCCGGTTCGCTGACCGTGACGGGCGCCGGGATCGACGGCCACGACATCGAGCTCGCCCACCCGGGCGCATAGCCACACGGAAGATCCACAAAGACCCCTGGCGGAACAGCGCTTCGAGCGGAGAGGCTGTGCCCGCCGGCGGAAATGGGCCCCGTGGCGGGAACGGCAGGCAGGGGACGGCCTGCCGTTCCCGCCCGGGGCCCGACTCATCGAGTCACTGCGCCACTGAGTGATGGAGCAAGGAGAAACACGGGATGGGACTTCGCGCACACGTACGCACGCGGGACGGCTGGGCGGTCCAGCACGCGATCGTGACCGTGACCGACATGACGGGCACCCAGGTGCTCCGGGCCGCCGCCGACGAGAGCGGGGCCGTCCGTACCGACGGTCTGCTTCCGGCCGGCGCCTACACGGTGATCGTCACCGCAGTCGGGTACGCCCCCTCCGCCTCCACCGCGCTCGTCACGGCGAGCGGCCGGGTCGAGGCCGGCACCGTGGTGCTGGCCCGGCAGGGCGGCGTGGAACTGCCGCCTCCGGGCACCTGGTCGCTGGACCCGGTGCACTCCTCGGTGGCCGCGGTCGCGCAGCACCTGGGGATCTCCAGCGTGCACGGCCGGTTCACCGAGTTCGGCGGCCGGATCGAGATCGCGCAGGACGTCCAGCGCTCCCGGGTGGAAGCCTTCATCACCCCGGCCAGCATCGACACCGGCAACGGCATGCGGGACAAGCACCTGCGCTCGGCCGACTTCCTGGACGTCGACCGCTTCCCGGAGATCACCTACCGCTCCCGTGCGATGACCCCCGCCGGGCCCGACCGCTGGACCGTGCACGGCGTGCTGATGATGCACGGCGTCTCCCGCGACGTCGAACTGGACCTCAGCTACCTGGGCACCGGCCCCGACCCGTGGGGCGGGGTGCGGGCCGCCTTCCACGCCACCACGGAGCTGCACCGCGACGACTTCGCCATGCACTACAACCAGGTGGTGCAGGCGGGCATCGCGGCGATCGGTACGACGCTGCGCGTGGAGCTCGACATCCAGGCCGTGCAGGGGGACCACGTCGGGGCGTAGCTCGACCACCCCCCGGGTGGCGGCCGGCCTTAGGGTTGGCCGCATGGCACACATCGCGACCAACACCACGGTGGAGCTCGGGGAGCTGCTGGACTTCGTGCGGCCCCGGCACCGGGCGATCCTGCTGACCACCCGTTCCGACGGCCGCCCCCAGGGTTCCCCGCTCACCTGCGGCGTCGACGACGCGGGACGGATCGTCGTCTCGACCTACCCCGAACGGGCCAAGACCCGCAACGCCAAGCGGGACGAGCGGGTGAGCGTGATCGTCCTGTCGGACGACTGGAACGGCCCGTGGGTCCAGATCGACGGTGCGGCCGAGGTCCTCGACGCGCCGGACTCGGTCGAGCCGCTCGTCGAGTACTTCCGGAACATCTCCGGCGAGCACCCGGACTGGGACGAGTACCGGGAGGCGATGGTCAAGCAGGGCAAGTCCATCATCCGGATCACCCCGGAGCGCTGGGGCCCGATCGCCACCGGCGGCTTCCCCGCCCGCACGGCCGCCGACGGCTGACCGTCCCCATGGTGCCCCACGAGGAGCTCGCGCGCGCCCGGCTGCTGGCCGGTCCCGGGGTCGGCGGGCCCGTGGCCCGCGCCCTGGAGCGGATCACCGGACGCCCGGTGGAACACCCGTACGACAGCGAGCCGGACGGCCCCTTCCTCTACGTCGGGGACACGCTGCCCGGCGCGCTGCGGAGCCCCCGGCTGCTGTGGTTCCACAGCGTCAACGCCGGTACGGACGCACTGCTCGCCGCCGGACCGTGGCCGCGGGGAGCTCTCCTGACCCGGACCGTGGGCCGGATGGGTGAGCGGATCGCCCAGTACGTGCTGGCCTGGGTCCTCGCCGAGTGCCAGTCCGTCCCGGAGCACACCGCCCAGCACGCCCGAGCGCGGTGGCACCGCGTCCCGTCCACGCTCGCCGCGGGGCAGACCGTCGTCGTCCACGGCACCGGCCGTGTCGGCTCCGCCGTCGCCGCCCTCCTGCGGGCCTGCTCCCTGCACACGGTGGGTGTCTGCCGCACCCCGCGTGGCGTGCCACCGGGCTTCGACCGGGTGGTCCCGGCCGGCGGTGACGAGGAGCGGGCCGCACTGGCCGACGCCCGGTGGGTGGTGTCGACCCTTCCGCTGACCGGCGCCACGGCAGGGTTCTTCGACGACGCCCGGTTCACCGCGATGCGGGGCGCCTCCTTCGTCAACGTCGGCCGGGGCGCCTGCGTGGACATGGCGGCGCTGGAGGCGGCCCTGCGCTCCGGGACCGTACGGCGGGCCGTCCTCGACGTGCTGCCTCAGGAGCCCCCGGCGGCGGACGACCGTGCCTGGCGGCTGCCGCACACGGTGATCACGTCCCACTCCGCGGGCATCACCGCCGACGAGGACGTCGTGACGGACTTCGAGGCCTGCTGGCACGCGGTCGCCGAGGGGCGGGTGCCCGCACTGGCCGTGGACACCGGGCGCGGCTACTGACGGGGCCGCGCACTCGCACTACGGCCGGTCGGCCACCCGTGCGCGCATCGCTTCGATTCCGGCGATCAGGAGGTCCAGCGCGAACGTGAAGTCCCGCTCGCGCATCTCCTCGACGGTCCCCCCGCCGCGCGCCTCCATGAGGGCGTCGGAGGTGCTCACGATCTGCTGGTGGTCCGGATGGGAGCGGATCGCGCCCATCGCCTGCTGGTAGTACGCGTCCTGGCTCAGCCCTGCCTCCGCCGAGCGCTGAACGAAGTGCCCCTCGATGGTGCCGAATCCGTAGACGAACTGGAATACGGCCGAGATCGCGCCCGTCCGGTGCTCCAGGGGCAGCCCGGTGGCCCGTACGACGTCCTGGACGGCGTACGAGAACAGCATGGAGTGCGGGCCGATGTTCAGGAAGCGGCCGGCGAGGGCGGAGGCCCAGGGGTGCCGGACCAGCATCTGCCGGTAGCTGGTGGACAGTTCGCGGATGCGGTCGCGCCAGTCGGCGTCCTCCCGCGAGGGCGGGATCTCCGCGAAAGCTGTGTCCAGGGCCAGTTCCAGCAGGTCGTCCTTGGTGTCGACGTACCAGTAGAGGGACATCGCCGTGACGTCGAGCTCGGCCGCGAGCCGGCGCATGGAGAACTTCGCGGGCCCCTCGGCGTCCAGCAGCCGTACCGTGGCCGCGGTGATCCTGTCCCGGTCGAGCGCCGGCTGGTCCGCCTTGCGGGTACGCGAGGGGGTACGCCGGTCCAGCCACACGCTGACCCGCGCATCGTTCCTCACACGGTCGGCCGCGGACCCCATGGCGCACTCTCCTCGTCGTGCCGACGGTACGGACGCGTCCGGCGGCCCGTTCCCACGAGGGCCGTACGGAGTGGATGACACCACCGCGTACGGCACCCCGTCCGATGCTATGCCCGCCGCTCGGGCCGGGTCTGCCCGACGGCCTGCCGAGCGGCCCCGGCCGCGTCGGCGCGCTCCGCCCTCCGCAGCAGTGCGGCGGCGAGCAGACCGCCCGCCAGGACGGCCACCGCACCCACCAGTTGGCTGGCCTCCAGCCCGGAGGCGAAGGCGTCCGTGACGCGCTGCCGTTCCCCCGCGCCGTCGGCCGCGGCGAGCGCGGCGGGCAGCGAGGCGGCCCCGACGGCGGCCGGCACGAGCGCGGCGAACCGCGAGTTGAGCACGGCTCCCAGCACGGCGACCCCGAGCCCGTTGCCGAATTCGGCGAGCGTGCCGTTGACCCCGGCACCGACGCCCGCCTTCTCCGGCGGGATGGCGCTTATGATGGCGTTGGCCATGGCGGGCATGGCGAGCGCGATACCGGCACCCATGACGACCAGGCCGAGCAGCATGCCGCCGTATCCCTGGCGGCCGAGCAGCGCGATGGCCCCGAGCCCGGCGGCCAGCAGGCTCATCCCGGTGGCGATGGTGGCGGGTGTGCCCATCTTCGGGACGAGACGGGCGCCGAGGCCCGTGAGGTTGAGGGCGACCACGGTGAGCGCGAGCGGGGCCGTGCGCAGACCGGCCTCCAGCGGCCCGTACCCGAGCACGAACTGCAGGTGCTGGGTGAGCAGGAAGAACGAGCCGCTCATCCCGAAGGCGACCAGGATCGCCCCCGCGACCGCGCCGACGAACTTCTGGTCCCGGAAGAAGTGCATGTCCAGCATCGGGTACGGGATGTGGAGCTCCCACAGGACGAATCCGGTGAGGACGGCGACCCCGGTGAAGGCGGTCAGCAGGACCTGGCCGGAGCTCCAGCCGTGCTCCGGGCCGGAGATGATCGCGAACACGACGGCGGCCATACCGATGGTGGAGAGCAGCGCGCCGAGCAGGTCGGGGCGGTCGCCCCGGGGGTTCCTGGACTCGGGGACGAGCCGGACGACTGCGATCACACCGACGACCGCCACGGGGATGTTGATCAGGAAGATCGCGCCCCACCAGAAGTGATCGAGCATGACGCCCCCGACGAGCGGACCGACGGCGAAGCCGAGTGAGTTGACGGTCGACCAGATGCCGATCGCCTTGACGCGCTCGGTCTCGTCGAAGATCTGCACCACGACGGCGAGCGTGGTGGTGATCAGCAGCGCGCCGCCGATCCCCATGCCCGCGCGGGCGGCGATCAACTGCCCGGAGGACTCGGCGAGTCCCGCCATCAGCGAGCCGATCCCGAACAGCACGAGACCGGCGACCAGCAGCTTCTTGCGGCCGTAGCGGTCGGCGGCGCTGCCCGCGGTGAGCAGCAGACCGGACTGCACGAGCGAGTAGGCGTTGATCATCCACTGCACGTCGGCGGTGGAGGCGTTCAGCTCGGTGGTGAGGGAGGGGATCGCGACGTTCAGGACGGTGTTGTCGAGCAGCACGGTGAGCTGGGCGAGGCAGATGACACCGAGGATCAGCCAGCGCTGCGGATGAGCGCCCCGGGGGGCGAGGTCGTTCTGCTCGGCGGCGGTCGCCGTCATGTGGGCTCCTGTATCCGGTGCACTCGACGGTGGCGGGGACTTCGTCACGTTGCGGGGAGGACGTGCGTCATGTGGCGAGGAGGGCGGTCACGTGACGGGAAGGGCGGTCACGTGGCGGGGAGGTTCGTCGTACACCGTATGGCAACTCTTGTACGCCGTACAACTTGTTTGCGCGGGGGGCCGGTGGGGCAGCCCTGTGGACGCCGCCCGCCGGGCGCGCAGCGGTCGCCGGGCAGCGGATGGGTGGAGTGGCATGTCACTGCGTCGTCGTACGGTGGGTGTTCTGATCGCCGCGGGTCTGGCGGTGACGGCCCTCGCGCCGCCCGCGTCGGCTGACGGCCGGGGGCGGCCGGTGCCGCTCCGCGTCGTGACGTACAACATCCATGCCGGGACGGGCGCCGACGGGGTCTTCGACCTGGACCGCCAGGTGGCGGATCTGCGCGCGCTGGACGCCGATGTGATCGGCCTTCAGGAGGTGGACGTCCACTGGGGTGCGCGCAGCGAGTGGCGCGATCTCGCGGGTGAGCTGGCCGAACGGCTGGGGATGCGGGTGTCGTTCGCGCCGGTGTACAGCCTGGACCCGGTGGTGGCGGGCGAGCCCCGGCGCGAGTTCGGGGTGGCGGTCCTGTCCCGGTTCACGGTCGTGAGCGCGGAGAACCACGAGATCACCCGGCTCTCGACCCAGGATCCCGACCCGGTGCCCGCGCCCGCGCCGGGCTTCGCCGAGGTGGTGCTGCGGGTGCGGGGGCTGCCCGTGCACGTGTACGTGACGCATCTGGACTTCCGGCCGGATCCGGCCGTGCGGGTCGCCCAGGTCGCCGACACCCTGCGGATCATGGGCGAGGACCGGGGCCGGAAGATCCTGCTGGGCGACCTCAACGCGGAACCGGGAGCTCCTGAGCTGGCCCCGCTGTGGGAGGAACTGACGGACGCCGACCCGGGGGCGCCGACCTTCCCCGCCCTGGATCCGGTGAAACGGATCGACTTCGTGGCGGTGTCGAAGGCCGGCGCGGGAGCCGTGCGGGTACGCGACGTGGCGGTGGCCGGGACACTCGCCTCGGACCACCGCCCTGTTGTCGCCGATCTCGAACTACGGCGTCAGCTCCCGCTCGTCGGCTGAGTGAGGTCGTAGAAGGTCGCGCTGCCCGCCGTGACCGCCTTGAAGTTCTCCTCCACCCACGTCGAGATCTGGGACGAGGTGCCCTCGCCGCCCGTACCGCCACCGCCGCCCGAACCGTTCGACACGAAGTAGTGGATCTTCCCGTCCTCCACGTACTCCTTGAACCGGGCGAGCGTCGGGGACGGATCGCTGCCGTTGAAGCCGCCGATCGCCATCACCGGGTCACCGGTGGCGAGCTGGTAGCTCGCGGCGTTCTGCGCGCCGATGGCCGCCGCGGTCCAGGTGTAGTCGTCGGCGTCCTGGACCAGGAGCTTCTCGGCCTCGGCGTCGACGGTCGCGCCGTTGAGCAGGCCGCCCATGCCGCCGCCCCCGCCGCCCATGCCGCCTTCGCCCGCGGTGCCGCCGGGCATACCGCCCTGCTGTCCCCCGGGGGCCTGGCCCGCCTGGCCCTGGCCCTGACCGGGCCGGCCACCGCCCTGGGCGTTGCCCGGGGCCTGGCCGCCCTGCTGCGTGCCCTGACCGGGAGGTGTGCCCCCGCCGGGTCCGCCACCGGTACCGCCGCCCGGGCCACCGCCCCCACCGGGGCCGCCGCCCATGCTCGCGCCGGACGGTCCGGCGGTGACGATCGATCCCTGGTGTCCGGTGTTCAGCGTGCTGATCGTGTACGCCGTCGGCCCGGCCAGCGACGCGGCGAGCCCCACGGACACCGCGGCGAGGGCGAGCAGGCGTCCCAGCCGTGTGGCGAGCAGCAGCCCCGCCGCGCCGAGGAGCCCGCCGATCAGGACGGCCCAGCGCAGCCACGGGAGGTGGTCCGGGGTGCGCCCCAGCAGGACGTACGCCCAGACGGCCGTCACCGCGACGGTCACGCCGAGTGCGGCACCCGCCCACCACTTGGACCGCTCCTCCCACAGGGACGTTGCCCCCATGCCGATCAGCGCCGCGATGTAGGGCGCCAGGGCCACGGTGTAGTACTGGTGGAAGATCCCGGCCATGAAGCTGAAGACGAAGGCCGTCATCAGCAGCGAGCCGCCCCAGGCGAGGAACGCCGCGCGTGCCGTGTCGGTCCGCTTCGCGCGCCGGGTCAGCCAGACGCCGGCGGCCAGCAGGAGCAGTGCGGCGGGCAGCAGCCAGGAGATCTGGCCGCCGATCTCGGAGTTGAACATCCGGCCGATGCCGGTCTCGCCCCAGCCGCCGCCCTGGCCGCCACCGCCACCGACGCTGCCGGTCTCCTCGCCGTTGATCCGGCCGAGTCCGTTGTAGCCGAAGGTGAGTTCAAGGAAGGAGTTGTTCTGCGAGCCGCCGATGTAGGGGCGGGAGGAGGCGGGCCACAGCTCGACGAGCGCCACCCACCAGCCACCGGCGGCGATCATCGCGAGGGCGGACAGGCCGAGCTGGCCGAACCGCTTGCGTACGGGCACGGGTGCGAACACCGTGTACAGCACGGCCAGCGGCGGCAGGATCAGGAACGCCTGGAGGGTCTTCGACAGGAACGCGAGTCCCACCGCGACGCCCGCCCACACCAGCCACTTCGTCCGGCCGGCCTCCATGGCACGCAGCACGCAGCAGACGGTGACGGTCATCAGCAGGGCGAGCAGCGCGTCCGGGTTGTTGAACCGGAACATCAGCGCGGCCACGGGCGTCAGCGCGAACACCGCCATGGTGATCAGCCCCGCGGCGGCGCTGAAGCGCCGGCGTACGGCGGCGTACAGGACCCCGGCCGTGGCGACACCCATCAGCACCTGCGGGGCGAGGATCGCCCAGGAGTTCAGGCCGAGGATCCGGACCGACAGGGCCATCGGCCAGAGGGTGGCGGGGGGCTTGTCGACGGTGATGGCGTTCGCGGAGTCCAGCGAGCCGAAGAAGAAGGCCTTCCAGCTCTGGCTGCCGGCCTGCACGGCCGCGGAGTAGAAGGAGTTGGCGTAACCGGACGAGCTGAGGTTCCAGAAGTACGCGAGCGCGATCACCAGGAGCATGCCGAGGAAGGCGGGGCGTGCCCAGCGCGGGTCCTCGGGCCTGCCCTGCCGGATACGGCGGGCGAGCGACGTCCGGGGGCGGCCGTGTCCCGGCCCTTCGGGGCCCTGTCCTCCGGGGCCCGGATCCCCGGCGGCACCTGCCGGGGGCGCCGACCGCGTCGGCGGGCCGGGGATGCCGGGCGGGGCCGGGAGGTGGTCGGGGTGCGTGGCGGTCATCGGACGTTCCCCAGTTCGTGTGCGGAACCCTTGCGGGCGTCCTGGTGGTCCGCGCGCCGGTCCGGGAAGACCCAGGCGCGGAAGAGCAGAAACCGCAGCACCGTTGCCGCGAGGTTGGCCGCGACCAGCACGGCGAGCTCCGTGCCGTGCGAGGGCGACCCGGAGGCCGCGCCGAGCGCGGCGAGCGAGCCGCTGGTGAGCGCCAGCCCGATGGCGAACACGACGAGCCCCTGCGCCTGGTGGCGAACGGCGCCGCCCCTGCCGCGTACGCCGAAGGTGAGCCTCCGGTTCGCGGCCGTGTTGGCGACGGCGGACACCAGGAGGGCGGCGCCGTTGGCGATCTGCGGTCCGGCACCCAGCCGGAAGAGGGAGTAGAGGGCGAGGTAGACGAGTGTGGAGAGCGCGCCCACCACGCAGAAGCCGACGAGCTGCCGGGCGAGTCCGCGCGGCACCCCGGGCACGGCACGGTCCCGGGGGTCGTCCCCGAAGGGCCGGGCCAGCCGGTCCAACGACAGGGCCCCGGTGGCCAGCGCCCTGCCCACCCGCCACACGCCCTTCAGGTCCTCGGTCGCCGTCTTCACGATGTGCACGGTGGAGTCCGGGTCGTCGACCCAGTCGACCGGCACCTCGTGGATGCGCAGCCCCGCCCGCTCGGCGAGCACCAGCATCTCGGTGTCGAAGAACCAGCCGGTGTCCTCGACCATCGGCAGCAACCGCTGCGCGACCTCGCGCCGTATCGCCTTGAACCCGCACTGGGCGTCGCTGAAGCGGGCGGCCAGCGAGGAGCGCAGGATGAGGTTGTAGGCCCGCGAGATGAACTCCCGTTTCGAACCGCGCACCACTCGCGAACTGCGGGCGAGCCGCGAGCCGATGGCCAGGTCGGAGTGACCGGAGATCAGCGGGGCGACCAGCGGCAGGAGGGCGTTGAGGTCGGTGGACAGGTCCACGTCCATGTAGGCGAGGACCGGGGAGTCGGAGTGTGACCAGACGGTGCGCAGCGCACGCCCCCGGCCCTTCTCCTCCAGCCGGTACGACCGCACTTCCGGGATCAGGGCCGCGAGCCGCGCCGCCACCCGGGGTGTGCGGTCGGTGCTCGCGTTGTCCGCGACCGTGATGCGGAAGCGGTACGGGAAGGTGCGCGCCAGATGGTCGTGCAGGCGCAGCACACAGGTTTCGAGGTCCTTCTCCTCGTTGTAGACGGGGACCACCACGTCGAGTACGGGAGCACCGGCCGCGTCGACCGCTGCGGCCAGGAGGTGTTCCCGGGCCGGCAAGGTGCTCCAAGGGGTGTCGGTTCGCATGACGACGACACTCGCCAACCGCGCTGTCACACCCGTGTGCTGAGCCTGTGGTCCGACTGTGAGTGCCCGTGGAGGGCTGCCCCGGGTGTCCGGGCGGGGTGGCCCGTGGGGGTGCCGGAAGTACCCATGGGGTCAGAGGTGCTTATAGGGCCGGTGAGGCCGTACGCGGGGGTGCCGTTCGGGCCGTGCGGGGTGCCTGGCAGGCCGTGTGCGGGGGCGCCCGTGGTAGCGCCGGGCCGACCGCCCTCGTACACCGAGTCCGCCGGGAGATGGACCGCGAACACCGTGTTCCCCGGCACCGAGCGCACCTCCGCCAGCCCGCCGTGCGCGGCGACGACGGCCTGCACGATGGCGAGGCCCAGGCCCGTCGAGCCGGCGTGCCGGGAGCGTGAGGCGTCCCCGCGCGCGAACCGTTCGAAGACGTGCGGCAGCAGCTCGGCCGGGATCCCGGGCCCGTTGTCGTGGACCTCCAGGGTCACCCAGGGCAGGTCCCGGCGCGCCTCCCGCACCCGGACCGTGACGGTGGTCCCGGGCGGGGTGTGCGTACGTGCGTTGGCCAGCAGGTTGACCAGCACCTGCTGGATCCTCGTCGGATCCGCCCGCACGGTCGCCGGCGCCTCGGGCAGCTCCAGCCGCCAGTGGTGGGCGGGCCCGGTCGCCGCCGCGGACGGCGTACTCCCCGCGACCCGTGCGTCGCTCACCGCGTCGATGACGAGGGGTGAGAGATCGGTGCTCTCGTAAGAGAGCGGCCGTCCGGCGTCGAGCCGGGCCAGGAGCAGGAGGTCCTCGACCATGCCCGTCATCCGCTCGGCCTCGGACTCGATCCGCCCCAGGGCGTGCCGGGTGTCGGGGCCGGTTTCCTCCCGGCCGCGCCGGGTCAGTTCGGCGTACCCGCGGATCGAGGCGAGCGGGGTGCGCAGCTCATGGCTCGCGTCCGCGACGAACTGCCGTACGCGCATCTCGCTCTTCTGGCGCGCGTCCAGGGCCGAACCGACGTGTCCAAGCATCCGGTTGAGCGCGGCGCCGACCTGGCCGACCTCGGTACGCGGATCGGCCTCGGCGTCCGGAACCCGTTCGAACAGGGAGACCTCACCGCTGTGCAGCGGGAGTTCGGAGACCCGGGTCGCGGCGGCGGCAACCCGGCGCAGGGGGCGCAGGGCGACACCGACCATCGTCGCGCCCGCGATCCCGGCGGCGATGAGACCGGCCCCGGTGACACAGACCTCGACGAGGATCAGGGCGGTCAGGGCGCCACTCACCTCGCCGGTGGGCATGCCGACGACGACGGTCGAACCGTCCTCCTTGGCAACGGCCTTCACGTGGTAGCCGCCGAGCCCGGGCAGCTCGACGTCGTGCACCGAGCCGTCCGCGGGCACGGCGGCCGCCTCAAGGGCCTTCCCCTGCGCGGCGGTCAGCGGTCCCACCTTCTGCTGGGAGTCGAGCGAGCTGTCCCTCACCGCGATCCGCGACTCGGTGACGGAGCCGTCCACGGAGACGGCGCCGAATGTCTCGAGGGGCTGGCCGCCCATACCGACGAAGTCGAGCGGATCCTTGTTCTGCGGCCCGCCCGGGGCGGGCGCCCCGCCGGTGGGCGGACGGTCGCCGGCCCGGACCGCGATCTCGTTCAGCTGGGCGTCCAGCTTTCCGTACATGTAGCTCTGGAAGGCGATGGCGGTGACCGAACCGATCACGGCGGCGACGACGGCGATCAGCGTCACCGCGTGCACGACGAGCCGGGTCCGCAGCGTCCACGGCCGCCGGGTCCTCTTCCGCTTCCTGCTCACAGACGTACTCCCGGGTCGGTCGCCGGGCTACTCACCGGGCTTGATCAGGTATCCCGCCCCGCGCCGGGTGTGGATCATCGGGGTACGCCCCGCGTCGATCTTCTTGCGCAGGTAGGAGATGTACAGCTCGACGACGTTCGCCTGGCCGCCGAAGTCGTAGTTCCACACCCGGTCCAGGATCTGGGCCTTGCTGAGCACCCGACGCGGGTTACGCATCAGGAAGCGCAGCAGCTCGAACTCCGTCGCCGTGAGGTGGATCGAGTCGTCGCCCCGGTTCACCTCGTGGCTGTCCTCGTCCAGCACCAGGTCACCGACGACGAGCGTCGACTCGCTGCGCACCGAGGCCGTGCCCGAGCGGCGGATCAGTCCGCGCAGCCGCGCCACGACCTCCTCCAGACTGAACGGCTTGGTGACGTAGTCGTCGCCGCCCGCCGTGAGCCCGGCGATCCGGTCCTCCACCGAGTCCCGCGCCGTCAGGAACAGCACCGGTACGTCGGAGAGTTCCCGCCGGAGCCGGCCGAGCACGGCGAGCCCGTCCGTGTCGGGCAGCATCACGTCGAGGACCACCGCGTCGGGGCGGAAGTCACGGGCCGTGCGGACCGCGCCGGCACCGTCGCCCGCGCTGCGCACGTCCCACCCCTCGTACCGCAGGGCCATGGACAGCAGCTCGGCAAGCGGAGCCTCGTCGTCCACCACCAGCACACGGACGGGGCTGCGGTCCGGCCTGAGGAGTTCGGTACGCCCCTGGGGCGAGGTCGTCGTCATGGCACCCAGCCTGTGAGACCGCCGTGAGAGAGGCCTTTCCCCTACCTGTGAATTTCCTGAGAAACACGGGAGAGCGCCACGATCGACAGCAACGGCACCGGCCCGCCCGGATGCCGCGGGATCACCGGAACAGCGCGCTCGCGTTGTCGTGGCAGACGGCCCGCAGCCAGGCGTCGCCCAGCCCCAGCCGCTCCAGCGCGTGCAACTGGTGGGCGTACGGGTACGGGATGTTCGGGAAGTCCGTGCCGAGCAGTATCCGGTCCCCCAGATCCGCGAGCCGGCCGCGCTCCGCCGCCGGGAACGGCGAGAAGTCCTCGGTGAAGTCCGTGAACGCCATCGTCGTGTCGAGCCGCACCTCGGGGTAGCGCGCGGCCAGCGCCAGGAACTCCGCGTACTCCGGCATTCCCATGTGTGCCACCACCAGCCGCAGCCGCGGATGGCGGGTGAGCAGCCGGCCTACCGGCTCCGGCCCGGTGTGCGCCCCCGGTGCGGGCCCGGACCCGCAGTGCGTCACCACCGGGACGCCTGCCTCCGCCAGCAGCCCCCAGACCGGTTCCAGGAGGGGATCGTTCGGATCGTAGGCACCGACCTGGAGGTGCGACTTGAAGACCCGGGCCCCCGATTCGACCGCCTCGCGCACATAGTCCTCCACGCCCTCCTCCGGGAAGAAGGTCGCCGTGTGCAGGCAGTCCGGGACACGGGACGCGAAGTCGGCCGCCCAGCCGTTCAGCCAGGCCGCCATCCCGGCCTTGTGCGGGTAGAGCATCGAGGTGAACCGGAGCACGCCGAAGGAGCGCACCAGGGCGAGGCGTTCGTCCTCGTCGTGCCGGTAGGTGATCGGCCACTCCAGGCCGGTCAGCGGGCCGACGGCGTCGAAGTAGGCCCACACCTTGCGGAGCACCCGCTCCGGCATGAAGTGCGTATGGACGTCGATGATCCCGGGCAGTCCGAGCCGCCGCCAGAACCGCACGACCTCGTCGCGGTCACCGTCGCCGTCACTCACACGCCCCACCCGCCCCACCCGCCTCACCCGCCTCACCCGCCTCACCCGTCTCGTACATTCCCAGGGCCACCGCTGCCCCGGGGTCCCGAGGACGATCTCAGAAGAGCCCGTCCTGTACCCCGGCGACCACCGCGGCGGCGACCACCGGCACGCTCGGTGCGGCCCGCGCGTCGGCGGCCACCAGGTCCCAGCCCGTCATCAGCCGCGTGTCCAGCACGACCACACCGTCCGCCGCGGTCTCCAGGTGCAGGTCGGGCCCGGCCGCCGCCACCAGCCGCCCGCCCACCGCACCGCCGTCCGCCAGTCCCGTCACCACACGCCCCGCGATCCCGCCCGGGGCCACTCCCGGCCCGTCGAGCCCGAACGTCCCCGCGTGCCCGTCGAGCCCGAACGTCCCCGCGTGGTCGACGGCCTCGAACGGCAGCCGCTCCAGCGTCTCCGGCCACCCGGCCCCCTCCAGCGCCACGGCCCGCCGGTACAGCGCCTCGACCTCCGCGGCCCGTTCGGCAACCCCCGGCAGCTCGCCCCGCAGGGTGCGCTTGCGTGCGTACGGGATCCGGTCGGGCACCCCGAGCGCCGACCGCAGCACCTCCTCCGTACGCCGGGCGGCCATCAGCGGACCGCGCCCCAGCCAGGTGAACACCACGGCCCCCTGCTCCCGCAGCCGCGCCGCGTCCCGGGACTCCCGGGTGATCCCGACCTTGACCGTCCCCGGCCCGAACCAGGCCAGATACACCCGGTACGGCCGGGGGTCGTCGGCGATCGTGTCGGCGGCCACCGAGTGGGCCCGGTCCAGCCGCGCGCACTCCGGGCAGCGCGCCCCCGTGCTCCGTACCGGCACCACGGCCGCGACGGGACACGGATTGCCCCGCGCCCCCGTACAGTGCCGCTCGCCCACCGCCCGGAACCCGAGCTCCTGCCCGTACGTCAGGGCACTCACCCGCCCCGGCCCGGTCCCGTCGCTCCGCCGCCACCCCAGCACGGGCCCGTCATGGGGCCAGCTCAGCCCGGTGCACCGCCAGCCCATACCTACGCCCCACTCCCGCTCTTCGTCGGCTTCATTGTCGTCGACCGGCCGGGGCGGGCGTGGCGGGTCAGCGGGCCGGCGGGTCAGCGGGCGGGAGCGGCGCGGGTGCGTCGGCCGCGGCGGCGAAGCGGCGGGCCAGGTGCGCGAAGGCGTCCTTGAGCTCGGCCGGCCCGACGACCTCGATGTCCGCGTCGAACCTGCCGATGGCGGCGGCCAGGCCGGGCCAGGACCACGAGCTCAGCACGAGGCGGCAGCGGTCCGGGCCGATCTCCTCGACGACCGCCTCGCCGGAGTAGCGGGACACCTCGGCAGCGGGCAGGCCGAGGATCACCTCGCCGCGGCAGGGCCAGTCGCCCGAGCCGTCGGAGCCCCTGAACCTGCCGACGACGAAGGCGGCCACATCGCCTCCGGGCAGCTCGCGCGGGGTGAAGCGGGGCCCCGTCGGGATGCGCGGCGTGATCCGGTCCACGCGGAAGGTGCGCCAGTCCTCACGGTCCAGGTCCCAGGAGACGAGGTACCAGCGCCCGCCCCAGGTGACGAGGTGATGGGGCTCGACCCTGCGCGGCGGGACCGCCGTGGCCTCGGCCGATTCCGGCGTGGAGACGGCCGGGTAGTCGAAGCGCAGCACCTCACGCGCGTGCACGGCGGCGCTGAGCGTCGTGAGCACGCCGCTGTCGGCCTGGGGGTTTGACCGGACCGCCGGCCGCTCGACGGCGGTGACCCGCAGGGTGTCGATCCGGCGGCGCAGCCGTGCGGGCATGACCTGCCGGACGGTGTGCAGGGCGCGCGCCGCGGCTTCCTCGATGCCGGCGCCGGTGGTGGTGGCGATCTGCAGCGCGACGGCGAGGGCGACGGCCTGCTCGTCGTCGAAGAGCAGCGGGGGCAGTTCCGCGCCGGCGTCGAGCCGGTACCCGCCGTCGGGGCCCTTCGCGGCCACGACGGGGTACCCCAGCTCGCGCAGCCGGTCGACATCACGGCGCACGGTACGGGGGCTGACGTCCAGCCGATCGGCCAGGAGCGCCCCGGGCCAGTCCCGGCGTGCCTGGAGCAACGAGAGCAGGGACAACAGCCGCGCCGAGGTCTTCAGCATGACCCCATGATGCAGGGAGAAGCGGACACGACCTGGCCGCTTCCCTTGGGACTGTTGACGCGTGCCAGACACCAGGAACGAACGGAAGAGCCCGATCACCATGACCGCCACGCCCACGCCCACGCCCACGCCCACGCCCACGCCCACGCCCACGCTCCCCTCGACCCACGACGCCGAGCGCGCCGACCTGCTCGACAGCCTCGCGACCGCACGACGCGCCCTGACCGGCACGACGACCGGGCTCGACGACGAGCAGGCCGGTGCGCGTCCGACAGCCGGCGCGCTGTGCCTGGGCGGGCTGATCAAGCACGTCGCGTCCATGGAGGAGGAGCAGATGCGTTTCGCGGCCGAGGGCCCGTCGGCCTTGCGCTACGACCTGCCGGAGGGTGTCACCTGGGACGACCTCGCGGCCGGCACCGCCCGCGAGTTCCCGCAGTGGGCGATCGACCACGGGAACGACTTCCGGATGCTGCCCGGTGAGACGCTGGCCGGAGTCATCGCGCGATACGAGGAAGTCGCCGCCCGGAGCGAGGAGATCATCGCCTCCCTGCCCGACCTGTCGGCGACGCACCGGCTGCCGGAGGCTCCCTGGAACGAACCGGGAGCGGTGCGCAGCGTACGCCGGGTGCTGACGCACCTCATCGCCGAGACCGCCCAGCACGCCGGGCACGCGGACCTCCTGCGTGAGACGCTCGACGGCCGGAAGTCGAGCTGAACAGCCCCTCGCGCGCATCGGATTCGCCGGCCGGCGGGCCCCCCAGCACCTGCGGAACGCTCCACGGAACAGAAGGGAACGACGTCACCATGACGACGCACGAGCCGAGGCCCACCGGGCTTCGGCCCGGCCCCGGCCCCGGCCCCGGCACCGGCACCGGCCGAGACGAGCGGGGCGCGGCATGAGTCGGGCGACCGTTCTCGGCACCCGGGCGCTCAACCGGGCGACGCTCGCCCGGCAGTTGCTGCTCGACCGGGCCGACGTACCGGTCCTCGACGCCGTCGCGCACCTCGGCGGTCTGCAGGCGCAGGAACCGCAGGAACCGTATCTCGGACTCTGGTCGCGGCTGCGCGCGTTCGACCCGGCGGCCCTGTCCGACCTGCTGGTCCGGCGGAGCGTGGTGCGGACCCATCTCATGCGCCGCACCGTCCATCTGGTCACCGCGGAGGACGTACTGGCCTGGCGTGCCCGCCACGAAACCATGCTGCGCCAGCGGGTGACCGGGACCTACCGCCGCGAGCTCGAAGGGGTGGACCTCGCCGAACTGGCCGCGGCGGGGCGGGCGGTCATGGCCGACGGCGAGCCACGCACCATGTCCGAGCTCGCCAGGGCGGTCGCGGAACGCTGGCCGGATCCCGGGCCGCGGCCACTCGGGGAGATGCTGGTCGCCGCCCTCGTCCCGATGGTGCAGATGCCGCCGCGCGGGCTCTGGCGGACGAAGGCGGGCGTACGCAACGTCACGCTCGCCTCCTGGCTGGGACGTGAGATCGACCCCCCGTCCACGGACGGCTCCGATCCCGTGGGCCAGGCGCTGGTACGGCGTTACCTGGCCGCGTTCGGCCCCGCCGCCACCGCCGACCTGCGCGCCTGGTGCGGGGTCGCCGGACTCCCGGCCGCGGTGAAGGCGGTACGGGGAGAGCTGGTCGCCTTCCGCGACGAACGCGGCCGGGAACTGCTGGACCTCCCCGACGCACCGCGCCCGGACCCCGGCACCCCCGCGCCGGTACGGTTCCTTCCGGCTTTCGACAACGTGATCCTCGGCTACGACGACCGCACCCGGGTCATCGACGACGCACACCGCGGCCTGTCCGTCACCGGTGCTCGATTCGTCCTGGTCGACGGCCGTGTCGCCGCGACCTGGACCGTCGAGGACGACACCGTGACCGTCACCCCCCTGGACCGCCTCTCCCGGGCCGACCACGCCTCCGTGGCCGAGGAGGGGAAGGCGGTGGCCTCGTTCCTCTCCGACCACGAGAGCCACCGGGTACGGATCCTCTGAGGCGACGACGCTTCACGCCTGGGCCCTACGCCGTCGCTGCCCGGCCACCCACGCCGTACGCCCGCTCGATCTCGCCCACGTACGGCTCCAGGCCGAAGCGGACCTCCTCGACCACCCCGTGGTCGAGGCCCGGGTAGGCCGGCTCGCTCCGGACGACGGTGGAGCCCCGCAGCCGCACACGTACGTGGGCCTGCGCGGAACCGGAATCGGGCCGCCCCCGCGACGCCACGAGCACGCGGCGGGAGGCATCTCCGGGGTACAGCGGTCCGCCGGGCCGGAGGGGCTCGTCCGGACGCGGCCCCACGGCTCCGCTGTCGGTGCGCCCGATCACGTCGAGGCCGTCGTCGAAGAGGTCGTGTGCACGCCGGTGCACACAGGTGCACGCCGGTGCACACAGGTGGTCCGGGGCACGTGCCGATGAGCAACGTGCTTGTCCGGCCACGGCTTCGACGAGGGCACGGCCCGCCCCGGACCACGCCGGGGACCTACGCGACATCAACTCTTCGAGGCATCATCAGCCGATGGCAGGAGGCGGCCCGCCCGGCCACCACGGTCCGCCCCGGTCGGTTCCACGACGTCGGACAGCACCGCTCACATGGCCCGGGGACCACCACCCCAGGGCCGCCGCGCGGGCTAGGATCCGGGCCATGGCTCTGACCATGAACGACATGGACCGGTTCCAGGCCTTCATGCCACGGCTGGAGGCCATCGCCTACCGCCTCCTCGGCTCCGCGAGCGACGCCGAGGACGCCGTACAGGACACGTTCCTGCGCTGGCAGGCCGCCGACGTCGACCGCATCGAGGTCCCCGAGGCCTGGTTGACGAAGGTACTCACCAACCTGTGCCTGAACCAGCTCACCTCGGCCCGCGCCCGGCGCGAGACCTACGTGGGCCAGTGGCTGCCGGAGCCGCTGCTCGCCGGGGACCCGATGCTCGGCCCGGCCGACACCGTCGAGCAGCGCGAATCCGTGTCGTACGCGGTCCTCACCCTCATGGAGCGCCTCTCTCCCAACGAGCGGGTGGTGTACGTGCTGCGGGAGGCCTTCGACTACCCGCACCGGAGGATCGCCGAGATCCTCGACATCACCGAGACCGCGAGCCAGCAGCTCTTCCACCGCGCCAAGAAGCACGTCACGGACGGCAAGGTCCGCACCGAGATCGACGAGGCCGCCGCCCGGCGGATCGTCGAGGAGTTCCTCACGGCCGCCACCAGTGGCCGGACCGAGCCGCTCGTCCGGCTGCTCACCGACGACGCCCGAGCGGTCGGCGACGGCGGCGGAAAGGTCCCGGCCCGCACCAAGGCGTTCGAGGGGGCCGTCGCGGTCGCGACGTTCATGCGAGGACTGTTCAAACCCGGCAAGGCCAAGCGCGCCATCGTCGGTGGCTCCGTCGAGATGTACGCCACCACCGCCAACGGCGTCCCCGCCGCCGTGGCGGTCGTCGACGGCCGGGTCATCGGCGTCATGTGCCTGGAGGTCACCGTCGACGGCATCGCCGCACTCCGCAGCCAGGCCAACCCCGACAAGCTCCAACGCGCGACCCGGCAATGGGCCGCCACCGACCACGGAGAGCCCCTGCTCCACGCCTTCTGAGCACGGTGTGAGCCGCTTCACATCACCCTCCTGTCAGGAAACGGCGGGCTGTCCGGTTCAAGTGGCGAACCGTGCAGCGCCCACCGCGAGACAGGAGCAGGGAAATGCCGCACCGCATCATCGTTCTCGGAGCCGGATACACCGGAGCCATCGCCGCCGGCCGCCTCGCCAGGCGACTGCGCCGCGAGGACGTCGCCATCACCCTCGTCAACCCCGAGCCCGACTTCGTCGAGCGCGTCCGGATGCACCAGCTCGCGGCCGGCCAGGACCTCAGGCCCCGGCCCTTCCGCGAGATGTTCGCGGGCACCGGCGTCGAGCTGAAACTCGCGAAGGTCACCGGCGTCGACGTCGACCGCGAAACCGTCACCGTCGCCGCCGCGAACGGTACCGAGGAACTGGAGTACGACAGCCTCGTCTACGCCCTCGGCAGCGGCTGGGACACCCAGGGCGTCCCCGGAACCGCCGAGCACGCCCACGAGATCGGCAGCCGCCCCGGAGCGCTCCGGCTGCGGGAACGCCTGGCAGGCCTGACCGCCGGGGAGACCGTGTACGTCGTCGGCGGCGGCCTCACCGGCCTGGAGGCCGCGACCGAGATCGCCGAGGCCCGCCCGGACCTCGACGTGGCCCTCGCCGCCCGCGGAGAGCTCGGCGGCTGGCTCTCGCCCAAGGGCCGCGGGCACGTGCGGAAGGTATTCGCCAAGCTCGGCATCACCGTGCACGAGCACACCTCCGTCACCGGGGTGGAGGCCGACCGCGTCACCACCGCCGACGGCACGTCCGCCCCGGCCTCGGTCACCGTCTGGACCACGGGCTTCGCGGTCCACCCCATCGCGAAGGCCACCACCCTGGAAGTCACCGACACGGGCCGGATCGTGGTCGACGGGACCATGCGCTCGGTCTCGCACCCGGACGTCTACGCCATCGGCGACGCGGCCCTGGCGATGGGCCCGGGCGACAAGCCGCTGCGGATGTCGTGCGCCTCGGGCGTGCCCACCGCGTGGCAGGCCGCCGACACCATCGCGGCACGCCTGACCGGCGGGAAGGTCCCGAGCGCATCGATCCGCTACTTCAACCAGTGCATCTCGCTCGGCCGCAGGGAAGGCCTCATCCAGTACGTCACCGCCGACGACCGCGCCGTCCCGACAGCCCTGACCGGCCGGCTCGCCGCCGTCTACAAGGAGTTGGTCTGCAAGGGCGCGGCCTGGGGCGTCGCCAACCCGACCCTCGGCCTCCCGACCCGCCGCGCCCGCCTCGCACAGCAGCCGGCCCTGACGAGCCCGGCGATCCAGGAACCGGCGGCCTGACCTCGACCCACACGCGGCCTGCGGGCCGGGGCCTCAGGCTCTCCTGGAGGCCTCCGGCCTGCCGCGCACCGTGCAGGATCCATGGCCCCGACCGGCTCGGTCGGCGACTCCCTTCCGGCCATCACGGGCCCGCGAGCAGCTGCTGCGGTCTCGGAATTCGTTCACGGACGTCTGTTCCGACGACGCACCGAGGCCGGCGGTCGGGGCGAAACCATCAGATGGGCGCCGGTTCAACCCGGCCGGTGGGCCTGCCGCCGATCTGTCCCGCGAGCCACTCGACGCGGCGTGCACTGCCGTCGGTGCCATCCGTGTGCACGTGGATCGTGTGGTCCCGCGAGGGCTCACGCTGATACAGGTCCCGGGAGTTGAGAGTGAGCGTGAGGTAGGCATACTTCTGGGAGACGGCCTCCAGGTCCGCCTCCGGAACCTCGGGCCAGGCGTTCAGATCCCATCGGACGGCCGCGGCGGTGCCGGCCGCGGCAGCGATGAACGGCTCGGCACGGTCCATCGGCCGACCCCAGTCGAACACCATGACCGGAAGACACACCGCCGGATCGTCGCCCGCTTCCGAGCAACCGTGCTCCTTGCCCTCCACAGCCCACCACTCCAGGCCGGGCAGCACTTCCTGAACCCGGCTCAGGACCTCCGGCGTGCGGATCGTCGCCTCGAAGTCCACCTCGCCGTCGGCGACGTCAGCGACCGCCAGCAGGGCGCGCACGGAACGAATCGCCTTTCCCAGGTCAGCTGTGACGAGAACGGCTACCGCTACGGAGTTACTCACGCACGAAGCCTCGCACGGCCGTGCGACAGGCCTTCGAGGATCCCGTCGGGGAACACTCGGTACCCCGCCAGGGTTGCTGTACTTCGCTGCTGTACGGGCAACGCGAGAGGCCCCCAGGATTTCTCCTGAGGGCCTCTCGCCTGCTGTGCACTCGGCAGGATTCGAACCTGCAACCTTCTGATCCGTAGTCAGATGCTCTATCCGTTAAGCTACGAGTGCGTGTCCTCGGCCTGAGCCTCGGTCCCGCTTCCCGGACTTTTCTGCCCGGTCGGCGTTGCGAGAACAACATTACATGACCTGCGCCGTCACGCGAAATCCATTAGCCATACCGCCCCTGACCTGCGGAAAAACCATTCCTGGGCCTTCTCGGGGCGTCCTGCGCGCAAGCGCCCCCGGCCGGAACACGACCGAAGCCCCGTGCCAAGGGCACGGGGCTTCGGGATCTTGCGGAGGCGGAGGGATTTGAACCCTCGATGGGCTTTAAGACCCAAACCGCATTAGCAGTGCGGCGCCATAGACCGGACTAGGCGACGCCTCCAGCACACCCCGCGCGAGCGCGAGTGGTGCGTGCAGATGATGACACAGACGAGCGCGCTGTCACCAATCGCCGCCCACGGTACTAGGCAGGTGGGCGGCTAGGCAAAGCGCCCTGCGGCCTCGTGTGGCCTGTTCCGGTCGGCCCCCCACGAGTTGCGCAACGTGCGGGCGTGCGGAGCGTTAGAGAAGGCGAGGGCTCCGCCCTCTGTCCGCCACCGACCACCTGCCCGGCGCGCACGCACCCACCGGTGCGCGCGGGAGCAGTCCGGCGCGCCCCGTCGCACGCCAGAACAACAGGAGCCCGCATGCTGCGCCGTCTCACTCTCACCGCCGTCGCCTCCCTGGCCGCGCTGTCCGCCGCCGCGCCCGCCGCCACGGCCGCGACCCCTCTTCTCCCGCTGCCTCCTCTCCCGCTGCTCCAGGGGGACTGGTTGGACCGGCAGGACGAGCAGACCCGGCTCACGGTGACGATCTCGGAGTCCGGCAATCCGCAGGCCGACGGAACGTTCGAGCTGGAGTGCGATCCGGCGGGCGGCAGCCACCCCGTCGCCCAGCGGGCCTGCGATCTGCTGGACGAGGCCGCCGAGTCGGGCAGGAACCCCTTCGTACCGACGGACCGGAACGCCATGTGCACCCAGCAGATGGGCGGGCCGGCCGCCGCCCGGGTCAGCGGGACCTGGGAGGGGCAGGACGTCGACGCCCGGTTCAGCCGTGCCAACGGCTGCGAGATCTCGCGCTGGAACAACCTCGTCCCGGTACTGCCGTCCGCCAGGTAGCCGCCGATCCACCGCGGAAACCGCCCGGGAGGCCCGCCTGAACGTTCTCCGGACGACTCACCGGCGGCACCTGAGGCAGGCTTCCGCAGGGCGTGCGCCGAGGCTTTCGAGCTGGCGGCCGGCACACATCGGCGCACGTCATAGGGGGCGCTCGCGGTCACGACATAGGCCACCGGCGTACACCGTGTGCACAGAACCTTGGTGAGAGCTCCCCCTCATCCGCCGCCGCGCAGCCCGTCCCTGCCTTTAGACTCGTCGCGTGACAGCCTGAGGCCCGAGGGGCAGGATGGGGCCCGCTGTCGGCAAGGTGCGGTATTCAGGGAGGAAGCGTCTCGTGAGCAGCAGGCCATCCCGAGGCACTGCTCGCCTCGCAGCCATACTCGACGCCCTACCGGACGGGCTCCTGCTCGTCAACTGCAACGGCACGGTCGTCAACGCCAACACCATCGCCCTCGAGATGTTCGAGACCCCGGGCACCGCGCTCGTGGGCCGCGGACTGCTGGATCTGCTTCCGGAGTTCGACTCCCGGCTGATCCCGGGGTCGATGCGCAGGCCGGATGCTGCGGACGAGCAGGGCAGGACCAAGCCCACGCGGATGACCGCGCGCCGGACCGACGGCACCGAGTATCCCGTCGAGGTCACCAGCGCCAGTCTGGACAGCGGCCAGGCCGGGTACAACGACATCAACTCCAACTTCACCGGCGACGAGCTGCTCATGCTCGTCGTACGGGATCTCTCCGGCACGGTCGACACCGAGGCCGAGCTGGCCCGTTCGCAGCGCCAGACCGAGATGATCCTGCGGGCCGCCTCCGAGGGCGTCGTGGGCACGGACATGGACGGCCGGGTCGTCCTGGTCAACCCCGCCGCCGCTCAGATCCTCGGCTTCCGCGCCAGCGACCTCGGCGGCAAGGAACTGCACACGCTGATCCTGCACTCGCGGGCCGACGGCGAGCCGTTCCCGTACGACGGGTCCCCGCTCGCGGACACGCTCAAGTCCGGCCGGAAGCACCGGGTGCGCGGCCAGGTGCTCTGGTCCAAGAGCGGCGACCAGGTTCCGGTCGACCTGACCACGGCGCCGGTGCGCGACGGTGACCAGCTGGTCGGCGCCGTGATGACGTTCACCGACCGCAGGCCCTACGAGGAGCTGACCCACCAGCACACCGACGAGGTCACCGGGCTGACGGAACGGCACGCCGCCGAGATCGCCGAGCTCACCGGCAGCCACCGGGCCGAGGTCGCCGCACTGACCGAACAGCACGCGGCCGAGCTGGCCGACCGGACGGAGCGGTACGCCTCCGAGCTGGAGGAGCAGGCCGACCGCCTCACCGGTCTCGGCGCACGGCACACCCAGCTGACCGCGGTCCTGGGCGAGTCGCTGCGTGGTCCGCTGGAGGAGCTGCGCGGTGAACTGTCGACGCTCGCCGCCGACCCGGCCGGCCAGCTCTGGCCCGAGGCCAACCAGATCCTGCACCACCTCGCCGCGGGCTACGCCCGGATGACGACGCTCGTCGACAACGTACTGAGCTACCAGCGCCTGGACAGCGGCACCGAGGAACTCGTCAAGCAGCCGGTGCTGCTGGACTCGGTGGTGACCGCCGGCATCGACGGCGCGGTCGAGCTGATCGGGCCCGGCCGCGCACAGTTCGCGGTGCACGCGCCGCCGATCGAGGCCGAGGTCGACCCGGGCCGGCTGATCACCGCGCTGGCGCATCTCGTCGCGGACGTGGCCGGTGTCGACTCGACCGGCAAGGCGCGGCTCCTGCCGGGCGGCGGTTACGTCGACTCGACGGTCGTCGTGGCGGCGGCCCAGCGCGGTGACGTCGTACGGATCGAGGTGCGCGGGCCGTTCGCCGGGGGTGACCCGGTGCACGTGCCGATCGTGCGCGGGATCGTACGGGCACACGGCGGTGTGCTGCAGACGCACGAGATGCCGGGGATGAGCGGCAGCGCGTACGTCCTGGAGGTGCCGATCGGTGCGGGTGCCGGGACGATCGCGCCCGCTCCGGTACCGGTGCCCGAGGGGACCGCCGTACCGGAGACGGTTCCCCAGCCCACACAGGGCGGTCGGCGGCGGGCACGTCGGGCGTCGACAAACGCGTTCCTGGAGAGTGCCGTGGACGGGGCCGGCGACACGGCGGCGGCCGAACCGACCGGGCGCCGCAGGGCACGACGTGAAGCCGACCCCACGCAGGAGCAGCAGGCGCAGGACGTGATCCCGCCCCAGCAGGGTGAGGGCTCCGGGCGCAGGCGCGGCCGGCCCAGTCCGGCGGAGACGGGTACCGAGGCCCGGGCGGAACAGCCCCGGCAGGCCCTGGCCCTCCCGGCCGCCGCGTCCACCGTGCCGTCCGAGGGATCCGTGGTGACCGCGGCCGAGGGCGCGCAGGGCGGTGGTGGCCGGCCGCAGCGCGGACAGACCGTGCCGCCCCAAGGGGTGCCGCAAGAGGCCGCCCAGGGGATGCGTACGCGTCCGGGCGGCGGGAACCAGGCCGCGCTTCCCGCCCTCGCATCCGCGGAGTCGTCGTCCCGGCAGCAACACCAGCAGCAGGGCAATCAGGCGCAGCAGTCCGGGGGGCGGCGGGCCCGACGGGCCCTCGCGGCCACCCAGGAGTACTCCGCCCCGGCCGAGGCCGCGGCGCCGCGCAGTGCGTTCGCGCTGCCGCCCGCCGACGCGGACCGCGTCCAGCCGGGCGCGCCAGGCGGCATGGTTCCGCCGCCGGTGACACCCGCAGGGCCTGGCGTGCCCGGTGCGATGGTTCCGCCTGGCGCGGCGGTCGCACCGGAGGCATTGATCGCGCCGGAGGCCCCGGCCATGTCGAAGGCACCGGCCGTATCGCAGGCACCGGTGGCATCGCAGGCCTCACCCGTCACACCCGCCCCGCCCGTCGCTACGGCTCCGCCCGTCGTGCCGCAAGCGGCACCCGCCGCGCCGGAAGCTCCCGCCGCCGGTGGTCAGCCCGTTCCCGTCGCACCCGGTGCGACGGACGGTTCGCCGCCGGAGCGCCACGACGTCGTACGGACGACGCCGGACGCGGACCACACTCCGCCGCGGGCGCATCCCGTGGCGTCCGGCCGTCGCAGGGCGCGCCCCGCGGACACGCCGGAGCAGTCCGGTCAGCAGGTCCGTCCCGACGACCATCCCGCTCCCGGTCATCCCGCCCCTGGACAGCCCCTGCCCGTCGTTCCTCCGCAGCCCGACTGGTCCCGTACCGGCACCTCGGGGCAGGGCCTGGCCGCGCTCACCCTGCACGACGACGCGCCCGACGAGACCGACGCACCGGATTCGGCCGCCGACGAGTCCTGGGTGGGCCCCGGCAGCACCACGCACACCACCGGCACCGTCGCCGCCCCGGCCGGGCCGTCCCCGGCCCTCCATCCGGCCGACGACGCCCCCCTCCCCGCACCGGACGCCCGGCGCCGGCCGCTGCCCGCCGAGGAGCCGATGTCCGCGCCCGCCTCGTCGGATTCGACTCAGGGCCGCGCCTTCAGCGTGCGGACCCTGGGTCAGGGCGTGCCGTTCGCGCAGCACCTCGCGCATCAGCAGAACCAGACGCTCGGCGGTGCCGGACGCCGCCGCAAGCTCGCCGCCCCGCCCGAGGCGGAGCGCCCGGCCGCGCCCTCCCCGGCGCAGCCCGCCGCGCCGGCTCCCGTACCGCCGCAGCCGGGCGCCGTGGGCGCTCAGGGCGGCACCACGCAGGGCTCCGGCACGGGGCAGCTGCTGCCCGCCCCCGCGGCCGAGGGACGCGCCTACGCGATAGGGGCGCCCGACGAGGGCGCCGAGGGGCCCGAGCCGCTGGACGGTCCGGGCGGGGCCGTCGAGGTGGCCAACCGTCCGCAGCCCCGGCCCGTCGACGACGAACTCCCCCCGGAGCCGCTGGACAACCCCCGGCGGCTGCTCGTCTGGCCCGCGCCTGACGTCTCCACCCAGCAGGCGCTCAGCGACCGCGGCTACCGCCCGGTGATCGTGCACTCCCGCGAGGAGGTCGACGCCCAGATCGCGGCGTTCCCCGCCGCCCTGTTCGTCGACCCGCTGACCGGGCCGATCACGCGTACGGCATTGCAGTCGCTGCGCCAGGCGGCTGTGGCGGCGGAGGTTCCGGTGCTGGTGACGGCCGGTCTGGGGCAGGCCACCCGGGAGGCCGCGTACGGGGCGGACCCGGCCGTCCTCCTCAAGGCGCTCGCCCCGCGCGACAGCGACCAGCATCCGCCGCGGGTGCTGGTGATCGAGGAGCACGAGGAGATCGCGCTGGCCCTGACCGAGACGCTGGAGCGTCGCGGCATGCAGGTCTCGCGGGCGTCGGGCGACAGCGAGGCGGTCGACCTCGCCGGCCGGATGCGGCCGAACCTGGTGGTGATGGACCTGATGCAGGTACGCCGCCGGCGCGCGGGAATCATCGACTGGCTGCGCGCGAACGGCCGCCTGAACCGCACGCCGCTCGTCGTCTACACCTCGGCCGGCATGGACGAGGCGGACCTTCCGCTGCTCGCCTCGGGCGAGACCGTGCTCTTCCTGGCCGAGCGCTCGACGAGCGACGAGGTGCAGTCCCGCATCGTCGATCTGCTGGCGAAGATAGGGACGAACTGACGGTCGGTGCAGTCACCGGACGACACACACGGGGCGAGGGCGGTACGGGAAGTCCCGTACCGCCCTCGCCCCGTTCCGCAACGGCCGACGTCCTTCGGCGTACGGGTCGTTCGGACCGTTGTGTCAGAGCCGCGTGATGTCGAGCTCACCGTCCGCGTACTGCTTGCGGATCACCTTCTTGTCGAACTTGCCCACGCTCGTCTTCGGCACCGCCGCGATGATCGTCCAGCGCTCCGGCAGCTGCCATTTGGCGATGGACAGGGCGAGGAAGGTCTTGAGCGCCGCGTGGTCGGCCGTGGCGCCCTCCTTGAGGACGACGGTCGCGAGGGGACGCTCCCCCCACCTCTCGTCGGGAACGGCGACGACCGCGGCCTCCGCGACATCCGGGTGCGCCATGATGGCGTTCTCCAGCTCGACGCTGGAGATCCACTCGCCGCCGGACTTGATGACGTCCTTGGCCCGGTCGGTGAGCGTGAGGAATCCGTCGTCGCTGATGACTCCGACGTCACCGGTCTTGAGCCAGCCGTCCTCGCTGAACTTGTCCTCCGGGCGCATGTCCGTGCCGTCGGCACCGCCGTAGTACGCACCGGCGATCCAGGGCCCGCGCACCTCCAGCTCGCCCGCGGACTCGCCGTCCCACGGCAGGTGGTCGCCGCCCGGTCCGACCAGCCGCGCCTCGACACCGGCCGGGAACCGGCCCTGGGTAATGCGGTAGGGCCACTCCTCCTCGTCGGTCAGTCCGGCGGGCGGATTGGCCATGGTGCCGAGCGGCGACGTCTCCGTCATTCCCCAGGCGTGGCAGAGGCGCACGCCCAGCTTGTCGTAGGCCTCCATCAGGGAGGGCGGACAGGCGGCGCCGCCGATGGTGACACGGGCCATGGACGTCAGGTCGCGCGGCTTCGCGATGATCTCGGCGAGCAGACCCTGCCAGATCGTGGGAACGGCCGCGGCGTGCGACGGCTTCTCCCGCTCGATCATGTCGGCGAGCGGGGCCGGCTGCAGGAAACGGTCGGGCATGAGCATGTTGACGCCGGTCATGAACGTCGAGTGCGGCAGGCCCCAGGCGTTCACATGGAACTGCGGGACGACCACGAGGGTCGTGTCCTTGTCCGTCAGCCCCATCGACTCGGACATGTTGACCTGCATGGAGTGCAGGTAGATGGAGCGGTGGGAGTAGACGACACCCTTGGGGTCCCCGGTGGTGCCGGAGGTGTAGCACATGGCGGCGGCCTGGCGCTCGTCCAGCTCGGGCCAGTCGTAGGTGGTGGGACGGCCGGCGAGGAGCTCCTCGTACTCGTGCACCCGCGGCGTGACGCCCGCGAGCGCGGAGCGGTCACCCGGACCCGAGACGACCACGTGCTCGATGGACGGCAGGTGGGGGAGCAGCGGCACGAGCAGCGGCAGCAGCGAGCCGTTGACGAGGACGACCTTGTCGTCGGCGTGGCCGACGATCCAGACCAGCTGCTCGGCGGGCAGCCGGAGGTTGAGTGTGTGCAGCACGGCTCCCATGGAGGGGATCGCCAGATACGCCTCGACGTGCTCGGCGTTGTTCCACATCAGAGTCGCGACCCGCTGGTCGCCGTCGACGCCCAGTTCGTCGCGCAGGGCGTTGGCCAGCTGCGTGGCACGCCTGCCGATCTCGGCGAAACTGCGACGGTGCGGCTCGGGCTCGCCGGTCCAGGTCGTCACCTGTGACTTCCCGTGGATGGTCATCCCATGGGTGAGGATGCGGGTCACAGTCAGCGGTACGTCCTGCATGGTGCTCAGCACGGCGTCCTCCCGGTGGGCGCTACGTGGCAGTAAGGTTCCGCTGATTCTGCGCACATACCACGCGGTATGTCACTACTCCCGGGAGTACGAATCGGTGTCGGTCGGCGGGTTCGGGCTATGACACCCCCTCGTGCGGCTCAGCGGACCGGGTGCAGCTCCGGGTCCTCCCGGAGCTTTCCGAGCGCCCGCGACACCGCGCTCTTGACCGTACCGACGGACACTCCGAGGACTTCGGCGGTCTGGGCCTCGCTCAGATCCTCGTAGTACCGCAGGACGACCATGGCCCGCTGCCGGTCGGGCAGCTTCAGCACGGCCCGCCACATCGCGTCGTGCAACGACTGCTGCTCGGCGGGGTCTGGCTCGGGTGCGGTCTCCTTCTCGGGCAGCTCCTCGCAGGCGAACTCGTCGACCTTGCGCTTGCGCCACTGCGAGGTGCGCGTGTTCACCAGGGCGCGGCGGACGTATCCGTCGAGCGCGCGGTGGTCCTCGATCCGCTCCCAGGCGACGTACGTCTTGGTGAGGGCGGTCTGCAGCAGGTCCTCCGCGTCGCTCGGATTCGCGGTGAGGGAGCGTGCGGTGCGCAGCAGTACGGGGCCCCGTGCCCGTACGTACGACGAGAACGATGCGTAGCGACGGTGTCCGGCGGAGGCAGCGACCGCCCTGGAGGCGCCGGTGCAGACTGGCGTGGTCATGACTCCACGCTAGGAGCGGGCGCCGCCCGGAGAATCGGCCCCAGGTCCCGAAGCCTCGTCCGCCTCAGGTTGTAGGGGTAGGGCCTGCCCCACCTCCTGAAGGTGGAGGGGCCACGGTCCGTCCTCAGGGTCCTCACCCCGAGGACGGACCCGCCCCCCGCCTACGGACAGCCGCCCCCGCCACAGCCACCGGACATGCCTCCCCATGGGCCGATACGGGCCGACCGGCCGGCCCGGCACCTCACCAGAGCGGCGAGAAGTTCACCACGAAGATGTCCGTGGACTGGTCGATCGGCGTGAAGGCCGACCCGCTCACCTGGGCCGCGTTGCTGTGGTTCGACGCACCGGCGCCGACGGCCTGCTGCTGCGACGTGGACGAATTGCCGAAGTTGTCGCCTCCGACGCCACCGGACCCGATCGTCGCCACCGCCGCGTTCGACCCGTCGTTCGCGAACGAGCCGTTGTCGGCCACCGCTACGCCACCGAACAGAGCTGCGGCGAGAGGCAGGGCGGCAACGGCGGCGAGGCTACGAGCAGTACGGGTGCTTGCCATGTCAATTTCCTCCAGGAAGCGGAAGTACGGCTTGATATACGGCTGGTCCGGAACGAGTCGGCCGACTGCCCCGGCGCTGGTCACGACGTCGCGAGACCAAAGTTGCCCACCGAATCCCTGGTGAACCGCCCACGATCCCCGATTCCCCCGCAAGCATGAGGAACACCCGATAAACCTCTCAACCGCCCCCAGCCGGCCGCCCCCCACGCCGCACCGGGAGAAGCGTTTCACCACCCTCACACCCTCTTCCCTTCTTCGAACGTCTGTACGAAAATAGATCCATGGCCACCATCGACCGGCAGACCGCCACCCTGGCCCTGGCCCACGCGCTCTCCGCCGCCGAGCGCGGGCTCCCCGTCTTCCCGCTGTCCGCCACCAAGCTCCCCGCGCTGCGCTCCCCGCACCATGACGACGTACGCCCCACCCACTGCCGGGGCGCCTGCGGACTGCCCGGTCACGGCGTCCACGACGCCACCACCCACCCCGCCGCCGTCCGGGCCCTCTTCGCCGCCGCCCCCCGCGCCACCGGGTACGGCATCGCCTGCGGACGGCCGCCCCACCGCCTCATCGGCATCGACCTGGACGTCGACTCCACCCACGGCAACGACTCCGTGGCCGCGCTCCAACAGCTCGCCCTGCAGCACCTCTTCACCATCCCCGCGACAGTCACCGTGATCACGCCCAGCGGCGGCCGGCACCTCTGGCTGACAGGACCGTCCGGCGTCCACGTGCCCAACTCCGCGAGCCGGCTCGCCCCCGGCATCGACGTCCGCGGTGCCGGCGGCTACCTGGTCGGCCCCGGATCCGTCACCACCCACGGCAGCTACCGGCTCGCCCCCGGCACAGCCCATCTGCCGCCCGCCCCCTGCCCCCGCGCCCTCCTGCGCCTGCTCACACCCCCCGCCCGCCCCCACCACCCCACCGGCAGCCACTCCCCGGCCGGTCAGGGCCGTGGCCTGGTGCAGTTCGTCCTGGCGGCCCACGAGGGTCAGCGCAACACCCGCCTCTTCTGGGCGGCCTGCCGCGCCTACGAACACGGCTTCGGCGACGCCTTGGCGGACGCCCTGACCGACGCGGCGGTCCGTACGGGCCTCTCCGAACAGGAAGCCCGCGCAGCCATAGCCTCAGCCGCCCGACTGACCTCGGAACGCCCCTGACGGCCCCGGTCAGGCATGGGTTCCGCTGATTTCAGGGCTTCTCATCGCAGGCGAGCGGCGTCGCGCGCCTCGACCACCAGGGCCTGCACACCCAGCACCACATCGCGCAGACGCCCCGGCTGCACGCCCTCGGCGTCCATCCACGCGTCGAGGCGCAGCCTCACGTACCTGACGTTCCATATCCCGTGCCGCCGCAGCATCGAGCGGTGGACCGAGATCTCCTCCTGGATCTCCCGCCGCAACTCGTCGGTCCAGCCCTGCTCGCGATCGACCGGCTCCAGAGGAACCTTCAGAGCGACCACGGCCTCCTTGAGGGACTCCGTCAGATCCATGACACTCCCCCTCGCACTGCCGATCGCGCCGCCTGAACTGACGGGGGCCCATGATGTACGGCGCGCGACGGACATGGGAACCGCGTACGTCACAGGCGTGCGTGACGAGTTCACCGGAAGCCCGGAAGATGATCTCCGGCGTGACGAGCGGAGCGATCGCGGGTGCGGGACCAGGCGGCGACGAGGCCGATGCCTGGCGCGAACGGCTGGGCCGGGCGTTCGGCCCCATAGCCGACGATCCCGCCGAACGGGCGGCGGCGCTCGCACATCTGCGCGGGGCCAAGGCGAACACGCGGGCGGCTCTGGACCGGTTCAACGAGCTGTGGCGGCTGACGAGGCCGCTGGGGACGGAGGAGCAGTACCAGGAGCCGTCCTTCCGACGGGCTCACGAGGTGTACATCGACATCCGCAGCCGTTCGCTTCCCGACGGGCTGTGGGAGGGAGCTGACGGGCCGGGCCTGCCCTATGCGCTTCTCTTCCTGGAATGGGAAGCGCGCTTTCCCGGTGAATGGACCGAACACGCCAAGGCGTGGGGCACCGAACAGTGGCTCATCCGCAGCGTGGCTGTCGCCGACCACGATCAGCCGACCAGGGAAAAGCTCGCCGACCTCGTCGAGATCGTCGTCCGGCGGGCCTACCGCTGCAAGGACGTGAGTACGTTCGCGTCGCACGGGCGGTCGACTGCGAGCATCTCCGCAACGGACTCGGTGAGGCCGCCGCGTCGGACAACCCACGGGCACGACTTCACGCCGGCTATGTTTTCCGGGCTGCTCGAACACCCCGAGGCACCCAACACACGCCGAGGTGGGCGAACATGGGTCTCGGAAGCGTCCGGAAAGCAGTCTGGCCCAGCCGATCCCGACAGGTAGTGCAGGGCACCCGCACACCACGCTGACGACATGCCCGTGCGATCAGCGGGGAGACAGCGAGTCCGGGTACGCGGCCCCGGAACGGGCAGCTCCGCCGAGTCCTGCCCGCGGATTCGAGGAGACAGAAACGCCGAAGGGGTGTCACTCGGTGAGAGACACCCCTTCTGACCAGCGTCTACGCTGACTTGCTGCGGTGGGTGTGGGATTTGAACCCACGGTCACATCGCTGCGACGACGGTTTTCAAGACCTTTTGGCAATCAGGGTCAAAGCTCACTGCGGCGCAGGTCAGACGCCTACAGGGACACCTGCCGTGCCGCCGTCGTCCTCTTCGTGCCCCTTCCGTGCCCCAAGGGCCCGATCAGGGTCCTTGAGTTCAGGAGTCCGGCCCGGTCACTGAGGGCATCGCACCAGCTGACGTTGCAGACATTGGGTCCCGTCTAGCCACTGACGATTGAGTTGCCGATTCTGTGAGTGACAGTCAGCCCGCAGGCCCGAGCGCCCCCGCTCACCTGCGCAAGTCGCGAAGTGGATGAAGCAGGCCTTCTAGCACATCCCGCGTGATCAACGGCCAGGATCGCCCCAGGTTCACCCTCTGGGCATTGATCGTGAGGCCCCTGCAGCATCCCCACGCTAAAAAGAATTAAGGCCCTTTAGCACTTCCTAAGGAACACGCATGTCATTCGCCGACCAGGTGCAAGCACTCCGGCTTCGTAAGCTCAAAGTTTTGAGCGATCACCGCAAGAAGGTCCAGAAGCTGGAACGGGATCTCGACACCCAACTGGAGATGATTGATCTAGTGCTTACTCAGGTGGCCGACGCGAGCGACAAACTTCCGTGTCTGGTGCGTACCACCCCAGGACCTGAGTTGACTATTTATCACTCTGACGACGCACCATGCGGTCGAGTGTATAGCCGCCAGAATTTCGCGGTCATGGCGGAAGCGGATGCCATGGACGCATCGCCCTACGCCTACCTTGAACGCTGTACGGCATGTAAGTGGCAAGAGGCCGCCAAGGTCCATGGCGTCCGGATGATGGCCAACAAGTAGCCACACCCGCCCCCCAGGCGCGCCCGCACCAACCTTGACGAGGTCGTGGGCTCACCGGTGGTAGGTACGTTGGTTTCCCCGTCTCAAAAAGTCGGGACGGGGAATCCACCACGAAGACCTCAAACCTGGTCAGGGCGTCTCAGTGCGCCGAGCATCGCAACGGCGAACTCAACTGCGGTGACCGCTCCCCGCCGGTCAGACCAACGTGGGCGACCCAGCAAATCCGTCGTCATCATCGTCGCCTCCGCTCGACGTTTCGGCTACGGGACCGTGCCCACTGAGCCAAAAGTCCGACGCTTCCGCCACCTGATCGTCGCGGCCAGCAACCGGCCGGGCGTAGTGCCGAGTGGTTACGCTCGCGTTCGAGTGCCCGAGGCGGTGAGCGGCGGTCATCACGCCGTACCGGTCGGCGACCCAAGTGCCATGCGAGGCTCGGAGATCGTGCGGCGTGACGTCGGTGAGCCCGGCCGCCGTCACCGCGGGATCGAAGCACGCCTTGCGCCACTGGTTGTAGCGCAGCGGCTTGCCGCCAGGGGTGACGAAGAGGAGAGCGTCCTCCCCGCCGGGCAGCGTCTCCAGGTGCCGGCCGATCCGCGCCGCCAGTGACGGCCCGATCCGCAGGACCCGTTTCTGATGGGACTTGGGAGTGTCGAAGACGAGGGTGCCATTCGCTTCGGCCAGGTTCTCATCGACGAGGACCAGGCCGCCCGACACATCGATGTCTGCTCGCCGCAGGGCGAACGCCTCCCCGACCCGCAGGCCCGCGTAGGCGAGCAAGGAGATCAGCAGGTCATGCGGTTTCGTCGCGCTCCGCACAATCCGTGAGGCTTCCAGCGGGGTGAGGATGTGCGGCTCGGTCTGCGGCATGCGTGGCAGCTTCACGCTCCTGCACGGGGTCTGCCCGATCATCTCGTTGTCGACGGCCGCCCGCATGATCTGCGAGAGCACGCGGTAGGCCTGTCTGATCCGCGAGGCGCTGAGACCGCGCGTCTTCATCGCACCGACCCATTCGACGATGGTGATCGGCCGGAGGCTGGAAAGCTCACGATCACCGAGCGCCGGAACGATCAGCGAGTTGATCAGGGATCGGTACGACGCCTGTGTCTTGTGCTTGAGCTGCGGAGAGACCGCGGTGAGCCATCGCGCCGACCAATCGCGGACGGTGGTCCGTCCCTCGGCGGGGTCGAGCCAGCGGCCCTCCTCCATCTCGATGCGTTTCCGTGCCAGCCAGCGATCGGCGTCCGTCGTTGTCGAGAACGTCTGATCAGCGGCACGCAGCACGCCGTCAGGCCCCGGATACCGAGCCTGGAACCGGCCGGACGGCAGCTTCCGGATCCGACCGAAGGCGCGTCGGGACTTACGCTTGGCGGCCATCAGGCAGCCCTCCGGTACGAGTACGCCGAGGTGGGCCGCAGGACGATCGGCGCCACCGTGTGGGCACTGACGTACTCCTCCACGGCGCTCTCGGGGATGCGGACGTGTCGGCCGACCTTGACGAACGTGATACGGCGTTCCTCGATGAGCCGGCGTGGGAAGCGGAGACCGGTGCCGAGGCGTTCGGCGACCTGATTCACGGTGAGCAGTCGGTCTGCCACGGTCACCACTCCCCCTCGTCGGAAGTGCGCTCCTTCAGTGCGTCGCGGGCGGTCTCGCGGTTGGTCTGGAGGTCACGGGCGATGGTGGCGGCGAGAGCTCCCTCGCCGGGGGTGTGCCCGTGGCCGACGTACTGCCAGTCCGCCAGAACGAGGACGGTGTCCGGTTCACGGTCGGCCAGGCCGAGGACCGTCGCTTCCTGTGTAGCGCGGTAGTCGGCGCGTTCCTGGCGGAGGGCACCGAGGGTGGTCGAGTAGGTGCGGGACTTGGACGAGAAGTGGCCGCGAAAGCCGAGCATGTGGGCCCAGGCCCAGAGGCGCCGGTCCGGGTAGAGCCTGTCGAGCTCACGGCATGCGGTGATGAGCCGGCGTGCGTGATCGGGAACGCGGTGGCGGTCAAGTTCGGCGAGTTCGCCGATGCGGCGGTCCATGGTGCCGGTGTTCTCGGCGGCTTTGGTGGCGTACTTGGCCACGTATGAGGCGACTGCCTGTTCAGTGACATCCGAGCCGTCGCCGAAGGCCTTGACCGGGCGGACGTCGAGCTGTCGGCCCCATCGAAAGGTCCGGGACGGCTGTCCACCGGCAGCCGGGACGGAGACCGACGTGTACGAGTGCGCGGCTGCGGCTCGTATCGCGTCGGTGAGGAGATCGACCGTGGCCCATGCGGGCGGCGGCGTACGAGGTCCCTCGGGGCCGTCGAGACGTACGACGGCGTGGAAGTGGAGGGCTCCGCGCTTCTGGAATTCGGCGACCTTGCCGAAGGAGACGCGGATATGGTCACCCAGCTCACGGCGCGAGATGCCCGCGTGGATGGCGAGTTCGCGGCGGAGTCTGGTGGTGAAACGCTGCCAGAGCTCCCCGGCGTGGTTGTTGAACAGCACGGCGCCCGCGTAGTCGTAGGTCTCCGGATCAAGGGCAGAGCCCAGATCCCCGGAGTCCGAGGCATGCGCGGTGCCGCAACGGCAGGTGCCCCGGTCGGGGCGGTTGTGGACGGGGCCGAACGAGGGTGCGGTGAGGGTGGCGAAGACGCGCGGGTGGTCGCGGACAGCGGCGGTGATGTCGCGGCGGTCGTCTCCGGCGAGGCCGGCGCGGATCAGGTGGTAGGTGTCGCCCGCGTAGGTCCAGGCGCAAGAGGGGCAGCGGGAGGCGCGGCGGTTGCCGCAGGCAATGCGGAGGCGTCCGCCCGGCTCGTACGCGGTCGAGTAGCGGTGCAGGGTCTCGCCGGTGGTCTTGTCCTTGTGGGTTACCCAGCCGCTCAGATGGACGGGGTCGGCACAGCCGCCGGTGCGGCGGATCTGGTCCTCCCAGCGGGTGTAATCGGAGGCCGAGGCCACCCGGAGGACGTCCCTGAGGATGGTCGGGTCGAGCTGTGGGGCGGGCATGGACCGCTTCTGTTTCGAGGGTGAGGGCCGGTGGGCCATGCTGGGGGTTCCTTCCGGTTGCGAGATCGATCGGTGGGCACGGCTCCCGGGCGGCGGATGCTTGGCGGTATCGAGGCCGCCCGGGGGCCGGTCAGCGGCGTTTGGCGTCGGACGCGATCAGGGAGCGCAGGACGACCGCGCAGACGGCGACCGATGCGCTGGTGACGGCCACCGCCAGGAGCAGCGAGACCAGGACGGTGCCGACGACCAGGACGACGGCAGTACCGGCACCGACGAGCGCGACCGCAGTGCCGGGGGTGAGCTGTACGACCCGACGGGCCGGCGCAGGGGCGGCGGCGGGTGCCGGGGCAGGCGTGCCCGGCGTGATGGTGGTCGGCTGGACGACGGCGGGCGGGGTGACCAGGGCCGAGGGCTGCGGCATGGTCGGGATCTTGGGCTGGAACATGAGTGGTTCTCCTCTCCCGGGCGCGGGTTACTTGACGGCGGTATCGATGACGGACGCGAAGAGGCTGTCGGCGAGGAGGTAGCCGCCGAGGAGGAGCACGCAGATCAGCCACACCGGCGGGCGGAAGAGCTTGATGCCGAGGTAGCCGACGACCAGCAGGGCGATCCAGAGGGGGACGTCCATGGACGCTGTCTCCTAACGGACGGTGCAGCGGTGGGTACGGGCGGCGAGTTGGGCGGCGGTCCGGCTGGAGTAGTCGGCGGACCAGCCGCAGCGGTCGGCAGTGCAGACGGCGGCGTGGGCGGTGCGGCCGGTGCGGTCGCGGTGGGTGCCGATCTGCACGGGGCCGATACGCATCACGGAGTGGAAGCTGTCGCGGGCGGGCATGCCGGTCAGCCCCTGTCGGTCGTCGGGTCGGTGTACTGGGCGCGGATGCTGCGGGCGGTGGCCGGGTCGTCGACGCGTCGTGCGGCTTCCTCGGCAAGGAGGTGGGCGAGGAAGGGGCGTCCGGCTGCGGCCATCTCACGCGCTCCGTCGAGGTAGTCGGCCACGGTCAGGTCGGCGGGATCGTGGGTCATCTCAGTTCTCCTTTGCGGTCAGCTGAGGTGGGCGGCGATGGCGTCGGCGAGGTGGGGCGGAACGCCGAGGCGGGAGCGGAGGGTGTCGGTGTCGATCGGTGATCCGGTGCGGGTGCGGTACTCGTCGGCGACCTTGCGGGCGTGGTCGATCAGCACGGCAGGAACGGACGGATCCGGGGACGGGGCCGGGGGCGAGGACAGGGCCGTTGTCGCAGGGAGTTCATCGGCCTGGGATGGGATCGGGGCGGCGTCAGGCACACGCGTCGGCCCGATGTCCTTCGTCTCCGTGACGGTGGCTGGCGGAGCTGGCTCCGGCTTCCCCGACGAGTGGGCGAGGAGAGTGCCGCCAAGGAAGGCGAGTGCGGGCCATCCGGCGATGCCGAGCCGGAGCGGGGCCGGCGGGTCGGCCAGGTCGAGGAACCCGGCGGTGGCGACGTTGGCGCCGAGCGACGCGAACAGGGCGATCAGGAACCAGCACCAGGCCAACCGGGACGGACCCTCGCTGCGCAGCCGACGCCAGGCGGCGACAAGGAGCAGGTCGACGCTGACCGGGTAGGCCCATGCCTTCCAGCCGTCCTGTCCGGCCGCGGCGGCGAGGTCGTGCAGGTGCGCGAAGGACAGAGCTCCGGCGATAACCGCCTGGATCAACACCGCGTCGATCCGGAGACCGTGCCGGGCGCCCATCAGAAGTCCTCAGCGGGGTCGGAGTCGTCCGGGAACGTGCCCGGCGGCGGCTCCGGCAGCGACAGGGCGAGGGACGGGCTGACGACGTCCACGAAGTCGAGGTCGGCGTCATCCATGTCGGCGTACAGGGCGAGTTGGCCGAGCAGAAGCACGGTCCGGGCGAAGTCCTCGCAGTCGGGGCACATGGCGGTTCTCCCTTCTCTGGGCATGGCAGTGGTAGGGACTCGGCGCGAAGACGGTCACGCCTACCGGGTGGGGGGAGAGATCAGGCGGTGGCGGGAGAGGCCTTCGCCGATGGCACAAGCTCGGTGGCGGTGCCGGTGGTGGGCCGGAAAGGGGCCAGCTCGGGCAGGCCCGGGGTCCTGTCGGCGTACCGGTTGCAGAGGTTCACGGCCTGGCGGAGCGAGGTGTGCGGAGCGCGGATGCGGTGCCAACCGCCGGACGCGTCTCCCGCGATGGCGAGGCCTCGCAGTTCGGCGGGAATCTGGATGGCGGCGAGGACCGCGTCCGGGGCGATGTCGCCGAAGGCCATGTTGGCGGAGGTCTCGTCGTTGAGACGGTGGGCGGTGCGACCGGTGAGTTGGGCGCGGAGCATGGTGATGCCCTTGCCGAGTTCGGAGCCGAAGCGCTGTCCGCAGATTTCGAGGTAGATGCCGGCGGCGCGGCCGAGCTGCGCGAGACGGACCAGGGCGGTGATGATGCGGTCCCGCCGCCTCTCCTCCTCCTTCGTTGCGTACAGGGCGAGTTCGGCCACCTCGTCGACCAGGACGACGACCGGGGTCGGGCGGAGCTCATCAGGCAGGTCCCAGATGTCGGCGGCGATCTCCGCGTCCGGCACATCGACGGTGATGCGCTGCTGGGTACGGATGAGGCGGTAGACGTCCGCCATCCGCGCCACGAGTGCATCGAGGAGTTCGGCAGCGGTGTCCGGGTTGTCGGCCAGCGCTGAGAACCGGCGCGCCAGCGGGAAGAGTTCGACCCCCTGCTTGCAGTCGATGCCGACGAGGGCAACGTCCAGAGGAGCGAGGCCGGCGACCAGGTTGCGTTGGTAGACCGACTTGCCGGACTCCGTGGCGCCGAGGGTGAGGGCGTGAGGTATCGCGCGGTAGTCGCGGTAGTGCACCGACCCGTCCTCCCGAAGGGCGACCGGTACCCGCATCGACCAGGTCTCCGTCGCAGCAGGCATCTGCACCCGCTTGAGCACGTCGTATCCGGTCATCCGCACCTCGACGACACCGGACCGCACCTCGCGTGAGGTCACGCCGAACATCGAGAACGAGTGCCGAAGCCGGTCCGAAGCCGCGGCGATGTCGAAAACGTCTTGCCCGGGACGGAGCTTGAGCCGGAGGACCAGGCCGGTACGAGTCGGCCGCAGTCGCCGGATACGCGGTGGGCGTGGCTCAGGTATCGGCCGGTTGGTGGCCCGAGCCAGAGATAACCGCCACCGCGCCGGCGGAACGGTCAACCCGCACGCGTCCATGACCGAGCGGTACCGGACCAAGACCCGCAGCGCGGCCAGAGTGACCCCGAAGGCCAGCCAGTACCAGGCGGGCCGCCGCCACCGCAGGAGACCCGCAGCGGCGACGACCAGCACCAGAGCGACCGTGAAGGCGGTCATGATCAGGCCGCCTTCGACCCTGCGGCGGCGACGTCGGCGAGCGAGGTGACCGCGACCGCTCGGAACGCGATGCCGTGCCGCCGCTGGCCGTTGAAGTCGTTCTCCCACGGACGAGCGACCAGGCCGGTGAGCGCGACCGGCGTACCCATGGACAGCTCGCCGGTGATCCCGGGCTCCGGAACGGTGACGGACAGGATCTCCACCTCCTCGTTCGCCGCGAACATCACGTCCACGGTCATGAGCTGAGCACCGGTCTCCATGTCGGTGGCGATCTCACCGGTGCGGCGGTCACGGACTTTGACCTGCGGAGTCTTGGCGACCATCACGACAGCGCTGGAGGTATCGACGGGAATCTGACGCACAGCAGACCACTCCTCTATAGATGTCGAACTTTGCCACTCATGTATATGAGTGCCATGAAGAAGAGTGCCTGACTCCTGTACATGAGTCAACCCGCCGCGAAGAAGAACTCGCGACGGGCTGAGGGAAGTTGAGCGGACGTCAGTCGCCGGCAGGGATCCGATACTCGAAAACGAACTGGTCAGCGGCCATGAGCGTGTCGCACACCTCGACCACCCGACCCGCGGTCGTACGGGCCTCCCGGATCAGGTGAACCACGGGCGCGCCAGGGCTGAGCGCCAGTTCCGACGCCTCCGACTTCGAGGCCGGGCGCGCTTGCAGCGTCTCGACGAACTCCGCGAACTCATGCCCGTGGTCTTCGAGTCGGGCGTAGATGCCACCGCCCCCGGGGTTCTCGGCGAACAGCTCGGGGATCTCCTTCACCACGTCCCAGGGGAGGTACGACGAGGCGGTTTCCACCGGCGTGCCGTTACGGAAGTAGAGCCGCCGGCGGGCCAACACCTGCGTACCGGCGGTCACGCCCAGGCGCTCGGCGGCATCCTCGGGCGCGTCCATGGGACCGATGTAGAGGACGCTGACTTTCGCGGTGGCACCGGACTGTGCGGACTCCGCGAGGTAAGCCGCCTGGCCACCTTGCCGGAGCGAGCGCCGGAACCGATCGGAGGAACGATGCCGTACGGGGGGCCGGTTCTTCACAATGGAGCCCTTGCCATGCCTGGTCTCGACGAGCCCACTCGCCCGTACCTCGACCATGGCCTTACGGATCGTCCCACCGGAGACGCCGTAGCGGTCCACCAGCTCGGATTCGCTCGGCACCATGTCGCCCGCCTTGAGAACCCCCGCCCGGATCTGCTGCACGAGGTCATCAGCGATCTGCACATACCGAGGACCGGAACCGGCCCCTCCCGCCGCAGTTCCCATAGTCCTTCCCTGCCTCCTATGCTCCTCTACATGAGTCAATCACAGGAAGCGGCACCCACTCCCCTGCACTCCGTGTCCGTCGCCGGAGTAGTGGTGCGCGAGGACGGCCGCCTCCTGGCGATCCGCCGAGCCGACAACGGCACCTGGGAGCTCCCTGGCGGCATCCTCGAACTCAACGAGACACCCGAGGCTGGCGTTGCCCGCGAGGTCTGGGAAGAGACAGGCATCCACGTCGCGGTGGACCAGCTCACCGGCGTATACAAGAACACGACCCGAGGCATCGTGGCTCTGGTCTTCCGCTGCAAGCCCTCCGGCGGGACCGAGCGCACATCAAGCGAGTCGACCGCCGTCTCCTGGCTCACACCCGACGAGGTCAGCGAGCGCATGGCCGAGGTCTACGCGGTCCGCCTCCTGGACGCCCTGGACGGCAACGGCCCTCACGTACGGAGCCACGACGGCAAGCAGCTCATCACAGCGGGATAAGACTTTCTCTACTTCATCAAGGCCCGCGCACGGCGCGGGCGCGCGCCGCCTCTGCGGCGCGGCCTGCCTCCTGTCTCCGCCCCGGCTGGCCGCGCCCGGCGGCGCGCCACGTGCAGCGGGCAGGCGAGAAACAACCTCCCACCCGACCAGAGGGCGCGGGCAGGCTTGTCCCATGGAGACCCCGGCAGTACCCACAGCCTTCCGCGTCACGTTCAACGACTACCGCCAGGATCCGAACGACAGCGACGTCCGGGCCCGCTACCCCCGGATGGGTCAACCCTGGCCCCAGGAAGACGACACGCACCTCCTCGCCCTCTACCAGCAAGGAGAGCGGGACCTGGAAACCCTTGGGAAACAGTTCGACCGCAAGCCAAGCGCCATCAGGTCACGCCTGGCGAAACTAGGCTTGGAAGGCCTCTGCTGACCCGAGGAGGCACAGCGCGGAAGCAGCTACGGGTTCAAGAGGTTGCCTCCGGCGGGGGCGCTCAGACTCCGGGATGGACGGGGCGTCGTTCGCGAGTGCCGGCCGGAGCGTGGTGAGCGTCGTGGGGCTCCCATCCCGACCACCTTCGACCCAGGCAGAGCCGAGCAGTCGCGGCCCAGAGCGTCAAGGTCGTTCGTACAGTGGCGCGCTCCACCTTGACGCCCTGAACCACGACCGCTCCACGGTGTGTGGGTCGAAGGCGGACGGGATGGGAGCCGGGGTGAGCAGTGGGTTGAGGTGCCGATCAGCGGCAGCGCGAGAAGGAAGGGGGGAAGGTGGCCCCTCGTGAGGCGAGGGCACCTGGTGAGCCAGCTCATCAACGACTTGAAAATGATGCCCGATGGGCGGCAGGTCCTACACTATGACCTGCGGCCACCGTTGATCATTTGTTTTGACACTTGTGATCAGCGGTGGCCGTCTTTATGCGAGCGACATACTCGCCCAGGCCGCGCGCTTAGGCGGGGGGAAGCTCGCCGAACAGCCCCCCAGTAACGGTCAGTCGAGGGCGCCTGTCTGCGTCGGTGGTGGGCCATTGTGCGCCGGCCGCAGCTAGTTCCTGTCGGGTGAAAATCTCGCTGGCGATAACGTCTGCGAGAAGGTCACTCATTTGATCTTCGAGATTCACAAGTTGCGTGAGAATGCTGAGCAAGTTGGTCAGCTCGGTAGACCATTGAGAATCCCACTGCGGTGCATTCATCTCGTCTAGTGGCGACGTAATGCGCCCCTTTGGCTCCGCCATGCGGTAATCCAGCCAGGAGTCGAGCACCTTTCTGCCGCCCACGGTGTATTCAGCTGCCTGCTTAGTGAGACCGTCCCACCTTCCAGCTCCGACGTGCAGTGAACGACTTGAGGCGTCGTATCGCCAATCAGTAGGCATATTGCTGCCTACCGCTACGGCATAACTAGGGTGGTCAACTGAGATGGCTGGATCTCGAATTTCCGTAAGACCCTGCGGATGATTACCAGCCTCGCCGTAGGTGTGAAGCCACTGGACATGCGCTCCCAACTGGCAGGCTCGCGCCCATAGATGTGGATCCTTCGTCACGGGAACTCTCACTCCGGGTGTACGGAGCTCGTCATCGAATTGGGCGACAAAGCCAGAGTGCCCAGTGATGCCCGCAATGTAGGAGAAAATGTCGCCGTGTGAAATGGGTACACCCATGAACCTCGACAGTGCGTCAACTAGACCTGGTGCGACGTTCGGTGTGCCGTCAGGGTGAAGTTTAGGTAGGGCGCGTCCCCCGCCACTGCCGCGAAAATGATGCACGTCCGGAATTAGGTTGGTGTATACGGTTCCGGGCCCAGCCTTCGGATACTCTGAGTGCAGTTCAATAGCGAATACCTGGCCGTCGACGCGTCCCTCCCACAGGGTGGGTGAGGGTTGGCTTAGTAGCCTGGAATCAGCGATGAGCCACTGTCGGTCGAGCATGCGGAACCCGCAACGTACTGCGTGCGCCTCCGTAAGCATCGCGATCCGACCAAACGGGAAATTGGTTTCCTGTTCCGTATCCGCCCCTGGCAAGGGCTTCTTTGTCTTAACCAAAGAAGCGTCACGCTTTTCTTTGAACTTCTGAGATTTCACTGCCGGATCATCTTCGTTGATTACGCTGCGGAGGCGAAAATCAAGCACGCCCGGAGTGGGGGCGTATACCCAAGAGCGTCCGGCCATGATGCCGTTGGCTCGCCAAGGAAGAAGGTCATCTACTGCGGGGTAGTCATCCCATTCAGTTGCAGCCGAGGGGGTGAATGGAGCTGTCCATTCGGGACGCACGCTGCGCCAGTGCTGGTGGTCGAATGTAAGAGCGGAAAGCTGTTCGAACTTCTGCTTCCTGGTGCCGTGTAGGTCGATGTACTTGATTTCGGCCGGCTTGGTGTCGTCGACTCCTTGCTTGCGCAGGAACAGGGCAATAGCGACTGGTGTCTCGATATTGAAGACCGCGTTGGCTGCCGGGGGCTGCTTCCCTTCGGGTGTGACGTTAATGATCCACCCGTGGGAACACATTCTGCGCAGATACTCGCGCATTCCTTTGAAGCCAGGACCTGCGAGGTAGCCAGTGGCGGTGATGAAGCAAATGACGCCGTTACCGCCGTCACGCTCATCTGGTTGGTTGGTGGACTCGAAAACCTTCCAGGTTGCCCAGCGCCAGAAGTAGGCATAGAGGTTACTCAGATGACGTTCATGCTTGCCATTTCCGGGCAGCTTGAACGCCTCAAGCGGCGGTTTGCCCGTAGCGGGGTCGGCGCCGTCTTCGACCCAGCCTCCCACGCCGCCAGCGTGGTCCTTATAGGGCGGGTTGCCAATGCAGACCTGGACATTGCGTTCCCGCTTCATTTGATTGGCGCGTTGACGTTGCCGGGCAATCAGTTGCGCTGTGAAGGATAGTTGGCTGTCGCTCGCGCTGTAGGGATCTTCGAGGGTGTCCGCAACAAACAGGTTGAGTCCATCGCTCGGGAGGTCGGCTCCGAGATCGCTGATAGTGGAACTAATGCGAAGTTCGGCAACGGAGAACGGACCGGACTGAAGTTCAATTCCGTAGGTGCGAGAGACAGCATTGCTCACAGCTTCAGGCGCGGCTCCCGGCCCGTATTGAGCCGCGGCTTCACCTGCTACGTGCCGAAGAATCGAGAGGGGGTAGGTCCCCGTACCCATAGCGGGGTCGACGATGTTGACATGTGGGTTACGAAATCCATCGGGTTTCCCCATGTATTGCTTGAGTGCGAGATCAGTGAGCCGCACCATAGCGTCGACCACGGGAACCGGTGTGTAGTACGAACCGGAGCTGCGGCGCTTCTCCGGATCGTATGAGGCTAGAAAGTCCTCGTAGAGGTGTAGGTACAGCTCGTCGCCGTTTCGGCCCAGGCGGCCCCAATCTGCGGCAGCAAGAACGTGAAGGATAATCTCTATGGCTGACCAGGTCGGAGTTTTTTCGACGTGCTCCGTAAGTAGATTCAGTGCCCTACCCATGAGCGAGTGATGACCTTCGAGCTGATGTGCAATCTCGCGGATCGGCTCGTTGTCAAGGTCGATTCCTTCGCTGAGTGCAAGGAGGAGAGCGAATACAACAGTCTGTGCGAACCCGTCTGAGAACTCGGAATCCGTGGCTTGTGGGAAGAGCAGTCTTCTCCAGTCCTTCGAGATACCCGTAAATGGCATACGTGTTGCATCGGCACCTGCCCTGATGGCGCGGCGTTCGGCTCGCAGAGCTTCGTGCACCTCTTCGCGGAGAAGGCGAGCCAGTGGTGCCAGAACACTGACCAGTTTTGGAACTGACACGATGGGTGTGGGGGACCACTGCAAGAAGGAGTTGAAGACCAGTTCGAGCCTGCCTGGCGCTGTCAAACGCCCACTCTCGCTGACCAGGTCAACTCGATGGATATGAACAGGCGTGTCTACAAGCTCGCCGTAACGCCAGAGACGAAATTCAGTTCCATTTGTGTGGAGAAGATTGGGCAGTTCCCGAAGTCGTTGCCATTGCTTATAGTTGTGCGTCGAGATGCCATACGACGAAGGGTCAAGGCTGACGCCAGGAGCCTTCAGCTCGACGTGGCCCGTAATGACCCCGTTGACCCTGACTCCGAAATCTGGTCTCACGCTTCCGTCCAGCTCAGCCACCTCGTTGTGAGCCACCACAGACAGCCCAAGCAAGGCTCCCGCCTGCTCGACGAGATTAGAGACCGGGGTGATGAGAAGGGCCTCACGCTGCCCAGGCCCAGACAGCCGCTGTTTGGCGTCCTGGCCGTAGGCAGCGACCACTTCTGCGAAGTTCATCCGTGACTTCCCCTCAACGTCGGCTCAGTCTCACCCAGGGCGGTTGAGCGGAGTAAGGCGATCCGACAGATAGACAACGAAAGGTGCCTTCCGACCTGCGGCGATGTGAGAGCCGAACTCACGTCACAGCAGATGTGGGGGGGGGCACCTTTTGAGTGTCTGACTCTACTGGGTGTCACTGTGGGTTGTCAGCCGAGAACAGCTCACACAACCGACTTGCCCAGGTGCCTGTGTCAGTCGCTCGCCCAGTACCCGCCAATCGGGCGATTGTGGTCCCTCGTCCAGCACTGTACGTTCCCGCGTACTGATTGGTTCTGCTGAGGGGGCGGGATGCCTGGATACGGCCGCGCGGACAGTGAGTGGGAGTTGCTGGTAGACACCGGGCGAGATTTCCTTGTCGAGCGGGCGAAGCTTGGCAAGGTCACCTCGTACACCGAGCTCAACGTCACCCTGGCCAGGCGAACCGGCTGCAGGAGCTTCGACTTCGAGCGTGCTGACGAGCGAGCAGCCATGGGCCATCTGCTAGGGCTGATCGTGGAGCGGGATCAAGAGAGTGCCCCTTCCGATCCTCCTCTCATGCTCTCGGCGCTGGTGAACTACTTGGATGCCAACGACGCCGGCCCGGGCTTCTATCAGTTGGCTAAGGAGCTCCAACTTCTGCCCGTGAGTGCATCGAAGGACGAGAAGTTCAGCTTCTGGATCCAGCAAATGAAGGGTCTCTACCAACGCTACGGGGCCAGCCCGGCCGCGGCGTGACATAGGGCAGCGCGAGCCACGCGTGCCAGATCCGTGGCAGATTGAGTGGTCACCCACGGTCAGTTGGGGCGTCAGGCGGTGCGGGCAGGCCCTGATGGGCTTGGCGCTGCTGTACCGCCGTTGACCAGCTAAGGCCGTCCGGTTGTCGGCGCCAGGCTTACAAGGCAGCGTTCCACCTTCCCAACATGAGGGCTCAAACACCGTCAGTACGTGCCGGCCGTCGCAGCTCTCTCTGGTCGACAGCGCTGGCAGCGTGGTGGAGGCCGCTGGGGGTGCACGAGGCATACACGCGCCTGGCCCGTTGGCATACCCATCGTCGTGGCTGACTGTCGTCGGCTAAGGTCCGTGCCACAACCGTGCCAGATGCAGGGCAAACGAAGGGCCCGCGAAGGCGTCTCCAACGGCGAGACGTTCCGCGTGAAGCCGGGGGAGTAGTGGGCATGCTAGAAAACCTTGGGAAGTACGGGGAGATTACGAAGCAGGCGGCTGAGGCGGGGGGCGTCGACAAGCTGATCAGCGTCATTGAGAAAGCTGCGTACACGAAAGGCGCGGCCGTGGGCGTAGTGGTCGGCGGAGCAGCCGTCAGCGGGGTTGCTGCAGCCGTCGTGGCCTACCGCTCTCGTAAGGCGCGAGCCGAAGAGGCGAAGAAGGAACTGCGGACGACAGCGCGGGATGCTGAATGAAGCGACTCCTAGCACAGAAGAACCTCCCGGCGCTCTTCCGGCGGCCGGGAGTTCTTCATTCATCGAAACGCGGCACCTCGCCCGGGGACTAGGTCGGGGCGCACTCGGTGCCACCTCGTGACGTGCCGCCACCAGCCGCTGCCGACGTCAACAACAGCTTCCACCACCAGTTCCGGCGCCAAAGAGCCAGCACAAGCGGACCATCGCAGTCATCCCCGCAACCTAGATGACCCCTACGACAGCAAGGTCACCGTCTCCCGAGGCATGAGGATGCATCAGGCGTCCCGGCCGGTGAGTGTCTAACTGTGTGACAACACCGACGAACGATGGCGGACGAGCACGGACGTCTACGGAACATCAGCGCAGGTGACAGCCAAGCCGACCTGGGGCAGCTCCCCCGTCCCAATTGCTTCGGGACGAAGCAGTCCTCAAGTTGTCCAAGTTCAAAGGAAGTCACTTGGCACAGCCAGAAGCCCATGGCATCTGATCTGGTCAGAGCCATGGGCTTCTCTTGCTGTGTTGGTCGGCGGGACCGTAGGTCAGTAGGCGGACTCACTCGGATAGCTCGTTGCCCGGAGGCGACCGCGGCTCATTGCGACGCGGTAGACGTCCCTCAGAGCCCCGGTCAGCTCTGTGACCAGGCACCGCATCTCGTCGGGGGACGTGTCTTGGTTGTCGAGAGCTTCTGCGGCCTCTTGCAACAGTTCGTTTGCCGTGCCGAGTTGGACCGCCTCGATGCCGTCCGCGAGACGGGAAATGTAGCCGTCCGGGTCGTCAGTGCTCAAGTAACAGGGCTTGTCCCCGGGGCCCGACCACGGGAGGAGCCTAAGCTCGTTCGGTGTTGTCATCCTTGGGTCGGCCTCTCGTTGAGCACGTGGTGGGCGGTGAAGACGGCGTCGACTCGGTCTCCCGGAAAGGCCAGGAGTGCGGCTTCAACGACGCGACCGGTGGCGTCGGTAGCGATGCGCGTGATCGCGAGAACGGCCATGTTGTTCCCGAGCCGGAGGACCGACGCTTCGTCTGGGGTGGGAGTTCGGGCGCAGACCGTCTCTCGGATGGTGGCCGGCGACGGGCCGAGGACGGCGAATCGCGTGGCTGCCTCCCGGCACACGGAGTCGTCGTCGAGGACTCCGGCCGGGGCCAGGTCGCGCGGGATGTAGATGCGGGCCAGGCCGTGAGGCGAACCCTGTTCGAGGCTGAGGCAGGTGTACTCCGCAAGAGGGCTGCCCGTTGGCACCTTCAGCAACGTCGTCAGCTGCACGGAGGCCGGAACCGTGGTGCTGCGAACCGTGATGCGCAACGTTGGCTCAGCGGCGGTCCAGGGGTCCAGCGTGCCCCAGCCGCCTACGTACATGATCTTGCGGCGCGGGTGACGGACGTAGTTGCCCTTGCCGTGGATCTTCTCGACGAGTCCTTCGCCCTGGAGCACGGCGAGAGCGCGTCGGAGGGTCACCGTGCTGACCCTGTACCGGGCCGCCAGGCCGGCTTCGGACGGGAGGCGTTCGCCAGGCTTAATGTTGCCCGTCGTGATCTGGTGGCGTAGGTCGTCGGCGATGTCGTGATGGCGTCGGGGCACGGAGCCGGTCACCGCCTTCTCAGCAGTCGCAGTGCGATGAGGCGGGTACGGGCGTGTATGGCCAGCAGTTCGCCCGACTCGAAGACCAGTTGCTTGGCCCCCTGGGGAAGCTGGAAGAGGTCTCTCACTCGGCAGGCCTGACCGCCGAGTTCGATGATGTCGCCGCGCTGCACGGTGGCCGCAGTGACCTCGACGGAAGAGACCAGTGCACCGCCGGGGGCTGGGACCCTCATGCCATCACCTTCACGGGCACAGACGGGTCCGGGGCCGAGTGGCACGGGCAGATGCACTCCTCGTAGATCACCGGTACGTCGTCCGTCGCCGCAGGCGGGGACGGCTCGGTGCAGGAGTGGTGGGTGCCAATCCGGCAGGCGATCGAGCGGTAGGGGGCGGAAGCTGTGCCCGTTGGGTGTGGTTGTCGGCGAGGAGGCATCAGTGGGCCCCCGCGAGAACCGACCATGCGTCGGTTGGCAGATGCGGGGCGACGAGCACTGTGCGCGTCCGTGCACGCTGCTCTTCCCACGCCAGCAGGTACGGACGGACAAGCGCGACGTCCTCTCCCCTCAGCGGGTACCGGTGGACCGTGCCGACCGGAGCCCGCCCCAGGGCGACGGTCGAAGCGTCAGCCGGCGCGGAACAGGGGAGGGCGTCCAGCGGCCGGGAGGGCGTTAAGGGGCGGCGGTGCCGACCGTTGGGGAAGCACCGCGCTCTGGTGCGCGAGATGGCTTGGCGGATACGGTTGAGCATGCTGTTCAGCTCCTATCGCTGATAGCCCGGTCCCCCGACGTCGCCTGTCGTGGGGACCGTTTTACGTACGACCGCCCATAGGGTGCGGCCGTTCAAGCTGGTGGCCACGAGCCCGAATCGATCGGCATCGGCCACCGCGTCCAGGACCTCCCGCCATGAGTCGGCGGAGAGCGTGTCCGGTACTTCTGCCTCGACCGTCGTGAACCGGGTGTGCTCCTCCACGCGAGGGCGGAGGCCAGCGGCAGACAAGCGGGCAGCGAGAGCCGCCGCGGACACTCCCGAAGCGGACACAGCACACCCTCCGTTGCCGTCGATCACTTTCAGTAAAGCTAGTTAACTAGATTAGAGCTAGTGGACTAGATTTTCCATATGCCTGAGCAACCGCCGTACCTCCGCATCGCCGACGAATTCCGGCAACGCATCGCGGAGCACGTCTGGGAACCGGGTGACCGCCTCCCATCCCGCGCCCAGATCGGCCAGGAGTGCGGCGTGGGCGAGAACGTGGTGCGCAGGGCACAGGAGTTGCTGATCTCCCAAGGAGTGCTGGAAGGCCGGGCCGGATCGGGCACCTACGTGGCCGAGCCCCGGCAGCGCGTGAGAGTCGTGCGGTCGTCGGCACGTGAGCAGTCCAGTGGATCCCCGTTCCGCCAGGACATGAAGGCCCTTCGCCGACAGAGCGACTGGGAGAGCCGGACCGACGCGAAGGTGCCGGCCCCGGCGGAGATCGCGTCGCGGCTCGGGATCGCCGAGGGCGAGCTGTGCGTGCGGACGACGTACGAGTTCCTTGCGGACGGGAAACCGGTCCAGTTGTCGACGAGTTGGGAGCCGTACGCCGTCACTGGCGGAACCCTCGTCGTTCTCCCCGAGGGAGGGCCTCACGCGGGAGCCGGGGTCGTGAACCGCATGGCCGCGATCGGAGTCACCATCAGCCACGCGGTCGAGCAGCCCGAACCCCGGCATGCGACCACCGAGGAAGCATCACTACTCGGCATCCAGAAAGCCGCACTCGTGACGCACATCCGGCGGACGTACTACAGCGACCAGGGCCCTCCCGTGGAGACAGCGGACATCGTGGTGCCCGCAGCGCACTGCGAGATCGTCTACGAGATCCCCATCAACCGCTGACGAGCTGACCCCAGCAGCTCAAAAGCGTGGCCCAGCCGTGCCCCCTGCGTGCCCCATCCGTGCCCGATAGAGCGGGAAACCAGGGGGAACAGCGGTGCCCGGCAGGGAACGGGCACGGCAGAGGCCCCCGACCATACGTACTGGTCGGGGGCCTCTCGCCTGCGGTGGGTGTGGGATTTGAACCCACGGTGACATCGCTGCCACGACGGTTTTCAAGACCGTTCCCTTAGGCCGCTCGGGCAACCCACCCCGCGCCGTGGGCCGACCCGGCAGCCGGGTCCGCCTCGACGCGAGGGACAGCCTAGCCGGTCAGCTGTCGCCCTTGCGCTCGCCCAGGACGACCTCGGCCGTGGCCGTCCTGCCGTCGCGCTCGTAGGTGAGCGTGACCTTGTCGCCCGGCTTGTGGGTCCAGATCTCGCCGATGAGGGTCGGTCCGCTCTCGACCACGGTGTCGTTGAACTTGGTGATCACATCGCCGGCCTTCAAACCCGCCTTGTCCGCAGGTCCGTTCGGCGTGACGGCCGGAGTGCCCGCCGCGCCCTGGTCGGAGATCGCGGCGCCGCCGGTCTTCTCCTCCATCGTCACCGTCGCGCCGATCACCGGGTAGACCGGCTCACCGGTCTTGATCAGCTGCTCGGCGACGTTCTTCGCCTGGTTGACGGGGATGGCGAAGCCGAGGCCGATGGAGCCCGCCTGGGACTGGCCCGCACCGCCTCCGCTGGTGGACTGGATCGCCGAGTTGATGCCGATGACCGCACCGCCCGCGTCCAGCAGCGGACCGCCGGAGTTGCCAGGGTTGATCGAGGCATCGGTCTGCAGGGCGCTCATGTACGAGTTGCTGTTGCTCGACCCGTCACCGGAGGCGACCGGGCGGTTCTTGGCGCTGATGATGCCGGTGGTCACCGTGTTGGACAGACCGAAAGGCGCACCGATCGCGATGGTGGAATCGCCCACCGCGACCTTCTCGGAATCGCCGAGGGGAAGCGGAGTCAGTCCGTCCGGAGCCTTCTTGAGCTTCAGCACGGCCACGTCGTAGCCCTCCGCGCGGCCGACCACCTCGGCGTCGTACTTCCTGCCGTCGGAGAACGTCGCGGTCAGCTGCCCGCTGTCCGCCGCCGAGGCCACCACGTGGTTGTTGGTGAGGATGTGGCCTTCCTGGTCGTACACGAAGCCGGTGCCCGAACCGCCCTCGCCGTCGCCGGACTGCGCGTCGATGGTGACGACGCTGGGCAGCGCCTTCGCCGCGACGCCCGCGACCGTGCCCGCGTCGCGCTTGAAGTCCTTCGGGCTGTTGGGGGCCGCGACCGTGGTCGAACCCGGGGAGGAGCCGTCGTTGCTGTCGGCGGCCCAGAATCCGAGCGCGCCGCCGACCCCGCCCGCGGCCAGGGCCGCCACCACGACGGCGGCGACCAGACCGCCCGCACGGGGCTTGCGCGCCGGCTCGGCCGCCGCCGGTGCCGGGGCGCCCCACACCGCGGTGCCGCCGCCGTCCGCGTACGACGGGACGGCGGGCGGGGGCGGCGGCCAGGCCTCCGAGGCGGCGGGGGGCTGCTGCGGCGGCGACGGGGGCTGGTGGGCCTGCTGGTCGTACTGGGTGTAGGACGGCCCGGGGCCGTCCTGGTGCGGCGCGGCCGGGACCTGGACCGTCGGCGCGTCCACGGGACCGGGCGGGGTGGCTTCACGCATGGACGGGCCTACCTGCGGGGTGCCCTCGGGAGCGGCAGCCGGCACGGGAGGTGCGGACGGAACAGACGGTACGGACGGAGCCGCGGTGTCCTCGTTGCCCTCGTTCTCGGTGCTCACAGCTCTTTACTCCTCGGTTCCACTCGGCGTTCGGCAAGAGATCCGCTGTGCACGTGTCTGTGGTCAGCTTTTCCCACAGCACGTCAGGCCACTGTAAGCAGGACCTGTGCATCCGCACACCAATCTTTACATCAGGCAAAACGGTCTTACACAACAAGGGGTCCGCACCCGCCGCGTCACGGTGACACCATGGCGCCGTGACCCACGCACGCCGACCCTCCACGCACCCTCCCATCCAGGTCATCGCCCATCGCGGGGCCTCGGACGACGCCCCCGAGCACACACTGGCCGCATACCGGAAGGCGATCGAGGACGGCGCCGACGCCCTGGAATGCGATGTCCGCCTCACCGCCGACGGCCAGCTCGTCTGTGTGCACGACCGCAGGGTGAACCGCACGTCCAACGGCCGGGGCGCCGTCTCCGCCCTGGAACTGGCCGATCTCGCCGCGCTCGACTTCGGGTCCTGGAAGGACCGCGAGGAGTCCCCGGACTGGGACCCGCTCCCGGGCGAGCTCACGTCCGTACTCACGCTGGAACGACTCCTCGAGCTGGTCACCGAGGTACGGGCGACCGGGCGGCCGCTCCAGCTGGCCATCGAGACCAAGCACCCCACGCGCTGGGCCGGCCAGGTCGAGGAGCGGCTGCTCCACCTGCTCAAGCGGTTCGAGCTGGACGGCCCGCCGGCCGACGGACCTTCCCCGGTACGCGTCATGAGCTTCTCCGCACGATCGCTGTACCGCGTCAGGGCCGCCGCGCCCACACTGCCCACGGTCTTCCTCATGCAGTTCGTCTCCCCGCGCCTGCGCGACGGACGGCTCCCCGCCGGGGCCCGGATCGCCGGCCCGGGGATGCGGATCGTACGCAATCACCCCGGGCACATCGAGCGACTGCACCGCGCGGGCCACCGCGTGCACGTCTGGACCGTGAACGAGCCGGAGGACGTCGACCTCTGTGTGCGCCTCGGCGTAGAAGCAATCATCACAAACCGCCCCAAACAGGTGCTGGCGCAACTAGGCCGCTCTTAACATCAGTTACAGGGGGTGCACCGGCGCATTCACTCCGCATCCGATCGTTGCGAGTGCATCACCGACGAGGCTTTGGCCGGTTTCCGGTGAAGCCCCGGGGGGCATCCAATCCGTGGCGTGGGGCAAAGGAGGTCTCGGGGGTGGCGTTTGTGGTGGCACGGGAAGTGCCCGCGTCGTCGAGCATGGCCGTACCCCATGGCCCTGCCGGCGTAGGGCAGGCACGGCATTGCATGCGTGAGCAGCTGCGCGGCAACGGGGTGTCGGACACGGTCGTCGACGATGCTGTATTGATCCTTTCCGAACTTCTCAGCAACGCCTGCCGGCACGGCAGGCCGCTGGGACAGCACGCAGAGGTCGGTGACGGCGCCATCCGCGCCGCCTGGCGCGTCGACAGAGCGGGTGACCTCACGGTCGAGGTCACGGACGGCGGCGGCCCGACCAGGCCGGTTCCGGCCACACCGTCGGTGACCGCGCGCGGCGGACGCGGGCTCAACATCATCAGCGCCCTCGCGGAGAAGTGGGGGGTACGGGACGACACCTCGGGTGAGGTGACCGTCTGGGCCCTGGTCTCCTCCGACCACGGGCGCACGGCGTTTTCGGCATGCTCCACGCCCCTGGGGCGCACGGCGCCCGGCCGTCGCGACAGGGAAGGGTCGCACGGGCTGAACGGGCCCGGTCCGCTGGAGGAGTTGGACTTCGCCGACGTTCTCGACGCCTTCGACGACGTGGGCTGAGAGCCGGGGCGCGGAACGGTACTGCGGAGCGGGGCCGGGGCGGGCGCACCGGCAGGTGTGCCCCGGCGGTGACAGGGACGGCTAGGCTCGCGGCCGAGACCTCACTGTCGCAATCGGGAGAACGCCCACCATGGCCAAGAAGCGCCCTCAGTCCAAGGCCGGGAAGCAGCAGCTCAAGGATGGTGAGATCCCGGTCGTCGGGGCCCGCGAGCCCTGTCCGTGCGGTTCGGGCCGCCGGTACAAGGCGTGTCACGGACGCGCCGCGGCCCAGGCCGTGACCGAGCTGGTCCAGCGCCCCTTCGAAGGGCTGGCCGGCGAGTGCGACTGGATCGCCCTGCGCGAGCTGGTCCCGGCCGCGACGGTCGAGTTGACCCTGAAGGGCGGGCTGCCCGAGGGCGTGCCCTCGGTGAAGCTCGCGACCGTACTGCCGATGGCCTGGCCGGCACTGCGCCGCGACGACGGTTCCGTCCTGCTCGCCCTGCAGAACGACACCTCCTCGGGCGACCTCAGCCGCGACCTCGCGGACACCCTGGTGCGCGCGCTCGAGGCGGAGCCCGGTTCGCCGGTCGCCGCCCGCCGAGTGCCCGCCGACGGCCCCCGCCTTCAGGACCTCCTCGACCCCGGCGCCTCGTTCGAGCCGGTCGTGCACCCCGGTTTCGAATTCTGGGTCCCGGACGCGGAGAACGCGTCGGCCGAGGTGTCCGCCTCCCTGGAGCGCGCCAACGCCGCGGCGATCCCGACCACACTGCTCACCGGTGTGGACGCCGCGTACTGGTGCGAGACGCCGGAGAAGAACCACCTCCGATGGGTCATGCCGCATCCCGAGGAGCAGCTCCTCGACGCGCTCGCCCGACTCCACGCGGCGGGCGTCTCCTCGCTCGGCGCGGACACCCGTCTGGTCGGTTCGTTCCGGGCACACGGGCTCATGGTCCCCGTCTGGGACCTGCCGAGCACGATGGGCGCGGAGGAGTGCGAGAAGCCCGCGGCGCAGTTCGCCGAGCGGCTCGCCGAGGCACTCGCCTCGGACGCCCCGCTCACCGCCGAGGAGCGTCGGGCGCGCGGCGGGCTCACCAACCGTCAGGTGACGCTCAGCTGACGGTGACGAGAGCGCGGGGCAGGTTCGGTGACTCGCGTCACAGCCACCGTACCGGCCGGTAAATCGCTGTCCGAATAGGCGAGATCGAATTTGCTAACGGCAGATCTCTTGTTACCGTTCTGGAAGCCCGGTCGCTGGTGCATCCCCCGTCGCCAGCGACCGGGCGTCTGCTTTTCCGGGCACGGACAGCCGGGGCGCACGCCGGAGCACATACGGATCGGCGCACCTGCGGAGCTTCCCTCCAATCCACATCGGCGCCTCGCGCCCGCCCACAGGCTCCGCCCAGGTCCGGGACTCGGACAACAGGGCGTACAGGGCGAGCTGTGGTCCCTGCCGCGGTGACCGCCGTGCGACCGTACGCCCCCTGGACCGCGATCCGGGCCGTTCGCTTTCGGACAGAAGTGCGAGTGCCTGGCCGGAGGCCGGGGAACACCGCGCCGACTCACCGGGGCTGTCCGCATGTCGGCATCCACGCACGCGGGCCTTGTTCCTGACGCGAGAACCGGAGCACGGAAAGCGGAACGCGGGCGGCCCCGCACCCTGACGAGTGAGCCGCCCGCTGTGTTCCCACGCCTGCCGTTCCGGACGCCGGGTACTCCCGTGCCCGCCGTCACGGCGGTCCGCCGCCGCTTCGTTCAGTACGAGAGCCGGCTCCCACCGTCCGGAGCGCTGTTGCTCGCCTCGACCAGTGCGTCGAGAACCGATTCCACATCCGGGAGCCAGGGCGCGACAGACCCCGCCGCGGGCGCCCGTTCCCAGCGCACCTGCCCGGTGCCCACCTCGGACGGGGGCAGGATGAGATAGCCGCCCTCGCCGTGGAACCTCAGCGAGCTGGGCACCCGGTCCTTGGCGTGCAGCAGCTCTCCGAGCCGCTCCAGGGTGTACGGGGCGACCAGCAGCGACCACCGGGTCGGCGTCGCCACCACGGGACCGAGACGCAGCCCCATGCCGTCGAGCGCGGTCAGTGCCCGGGCGCCCGCCACGGCCGGCAGGCTCAGCGCACAGGGTGCCTGGTCGCCGGTGGCCAGCACCACGGGGGCGGCCGGCCGGTTGGTCCACCACCAGCGCACCATGCGCGCGTCGGTGGTCGCCGCCAGGAGCCCGGGGTCGAAGGGGTGTGCGCCGGGCACGGCGCACTCGGGATCGGGGCAGGCACAGCCACGGCCGCGTTCGCCGCGCACACCTGCCGTGGCAAGTCCCACTCCGGGGAGTACGGGCCACTTCCAGGCGGTGGCGCAGGCCAGGGCCGCGTCGAGCTGGGCGGAAGTCCCCTTGCGCCGGGGCCTGCGTCGCCTTCCGAGGATCTCGCGCATGAGCGCTCGTTCCTTTCCGTTGAACGCCGAGGTCCACATCACGGACGTGTTCGCCACACCACGTGTGTGTCTCTTCGCTGTGCGTGCGTGCTCATCGGGTCTGCGGTACGGACGAGTAGTCGGTGCCGAGCGTGAGCCGAGCAGTATGGAATCGAACAGGATGGAGCTGATCCGAGTTGAGCCGAACCGAACCGAGTTGAGCCGAGTCCAGTCAGAACATCGCGCGGGCGGCATGCGCGACGCGCTTGCCGTCCCTGGTGCACACCCCGTCACTCGGGGTGGAGGTGCGGCCGTCACGAGTGAGGACGCCCGGGCTCACTGTCGGGTTCCGGGGCGATCGCAACTGCCCCTGGCCATCCACGATTACGTACCCAGCATGCCCGGAATGACGCTCCCTCCGGCACTTCACCCCGAGGTCGCTCCCTGTCGAGCACGCCCAGTCGACCGCAAATAGCCGCACGGGGGTGCATTTTTTGGCCAAGTCAACAGACTCGCGGACACCATAAATACCGTAAGGACAATGCTGGACATCAGCTTACTTGTGCGTGTAGATGTGGGTGCATGTACACGTGGATGCACTGATAGCGGCGCAGAACGAGATGGGGGTTTGCGATGCTATTCAATGAGATGCACCAGCTGGAAAGCCCGCAGCCGTGAGCGCCCCACACCTGCCGAAAGTGGCTGGAATCGATCCCATGGTTCCCGTTTCAACGCACACTGCCTCACCTCTGAAGGCCGTGCCCCCGGCGCCGGGAGCGTTCCTCCAGGACCGGCTTGCGGGCTGGGTCTCCGACCTCACCACGTTGCACGAACTCACCGAGCGACTGGCCGGAACCAGCACCCTGGACAGCGCTCTGCACGAGCTCCTGGGCGCCGGAGCCGCCCTGGTCGGTGCCCGCCGCGGACTTCTCGTACTCGAACCCGCCGACGGCGGCGGCCCGTCCCTGACCATCGGCCTCGGGCTCGCCCACGCGGAACTCGGGCACATCGAGACCGTGCCACGCAGCGCCACCTCCTACGGCCGGTTCCTCGACGGCCTCCCGGATTCCGACGGCCCGCTGGCCAGCCCCGACATCCTCGGCGACACCGGGCTCGACCCCCGCTGCCGCGAGGTCGCCGCCGGCCTCGGATACGCCGCCAGTTACGCACTGCCCCTCGCCACCGAGGCCGCCGGCCGGCTCGGCGTGGCGGTCTGGCTCTACGACGAGCCCGCCGCACCACTGGAACGGCAGTGCCATCTGGCCGGCCTGTACGCCCGCTACGCCGTCGAGCACCTGTCCCGGCTGCTGGAACTGGAACGCACCAGGGCCGACGCCGCCGTCATCGTCGAGGAACTCCTCCCCAGCCGGCTGCCCCGGGTCCCCGGAGTGCGACTGGCGGTCCGCCACCGGACCACGCCCGCGGGCGGCGGCGACTGGTACGACGCGCTGCCCCTCCCGGACGACGCCCTCGGCCTGTCCGTCGGCTCGGTCGGCGGTTCGGGCCCGCGCGCCCTCGCCGCCATGGGCCGGCTGCGCGCCGGTCTGCGGGCCTACGCGGTGATGGAGGGCGAGGACCCCGTCGCCGTACTCTCCGACCTCGAACTACTGCTGCGGCTGACCGAACCGGCCGGCGCGGCCACCGCGCTCTACGCCTACTGCGAACCCGACCGCCGCACGATCCTGCTCGCCGGGGCCGGACACACCCCTCCGCTGGTGACCGGCGACCGGCGCACCGAGTTCGTGGAGACGACACTCTCCGCCCCGCTGGGCATGCTCTCCTGCTGGGAGGCGCCGAGCGTGGAGTTCTCCCCTGATCCCGGCGAGACCGTGCTGCTCTACACGGACGGGCTGCTGCGCCTCACCGGCGACTCCACGGACCGGGCGTTCGCTCGGCTGCGCGCGGCGGCGGCCGGTGTGCCGAGGGCTCTGCGCGACGACCCCGGAGCCGTGGCGGACCACGTCCTGCGGACGGTCCTGCCCGACGGGCCCGGTAGCGACAGCACCGAGGACGTCGTCGTTCTGGCCGCGCGTTTCGACTGACGGCCGCACCGGACCTGTAAGAGGTCTTCCGGCCCTGGGCCCCCTTCCGTACGCCCGTACGATGGATGGGGTCCAGTGTCGTATAAGGAGAGACGAATCGTGTCTGAGGAGCTCACCCCGGAGACCCCGGAAGCCACCGAAGCAGAGCCGATCAAGCAGCGGAAGAACGGCCTGTACCCGGGCATTTCCGATGAGCTCGCCGAGAACATGAAGTCCGGCTGGGCCGACACCGAACTGCGCGGTCTGGAGCCGATCGCCCAGGCCGGATACACCGCCGCACGCCGTGCCGCGCTCTCCGCGCGCTTCCCCGGTGAGCGGCTCGTCGTCCCGGCGGGCAACCTGAAGACCCGTTCCAACGACACCGAGTACGCCTTCCGCGCCTCCACCGAGTACGCGTACCTCACCGGCGACCGCACCCATGACAGCGTCCTGGTCCTCGAACCGACCGGCTCCGGCGACGAGGCCGGGCACGACGCGACGGTCTACCTGCTGCCCCGCTCCGACCGCGGGAACGGCGAGTTCTGGCTCGACGGCCAGGGCGAGCTCTGGGTCGGCCGCCGCAACTCCCTCACCGAGGCCGAGCAGCTGCTCGGCATCCCGGCGAAGGACGTCCGTGAGCTCCCGGCCGCCCTCACCGAAGCCACCGGTCCGGTGCGCAACGTCCGGGGCCACGACGCGGGCATCGAGGCGGCCCTGGCCGACAAGGTCACCGCGGAGCGCGACGAGGAGCTTCGCGTCTTCCTCTCCGAGGCCCGCCTGGTCAAGGACGCCTTCGAGGTCGCCGAGCTGCAGAAGGCCTGCGACGCCACGGCCCGCGGCTTCGAGGACGTCGTGAAGGTCCTCGACAAGGCCGAGGCCACGAGCGAGCGCTACATCGAGGGGACCTTCTTCCTGCGCGCCCGGGTCGACGGCAACGACATCGGCTACGGGTCGATCTGCGCCGCCGGAGCGCACGCCACCACGCTGCACTGGGTCCGCAACGACGGCGCGGTCCGCGCCGGCGAGCTCCTGCTGCTGGACGCCGGTGTCGAGACCGACGAGCTCTACACCGCCGACGTGACCCGGACACTGCCGATCAACGGATCGTTCACCCCGCTGCAGCGGAAGATCTACGACGCGGTGTACGAGGCCCAGGAGGCGGGCATCGCCGCCGTGAAGCCCGGCGCCGCCTTCCGCGACTTCCACGACGCCGCGCAGCGCGTCCTCGCCGAGAAGCTCGTCGAGTGGGGCCTGCTGGGCGACCTGTCCGTGGAGAAGGTCCTGGAGCTGGGACTGCAGCGCCGCTGGACCCTGCACGGCACCGGCCACATGCTCGGCATGGACGTCCACGACTGTGCCGCGGCCCGCACCGAGTCGTACGTCAACGGCACCCTGGAGCCGGGGGTCTGCCTCACCGTGGAGCCCGGACTGTACTTCCAGGCCGACGACCTGACCGTGCCCGAGGAGTACCGGGGCATCGGCGTGCGGATCGAGGACGACATCCTGGTCACCGAGGACGGCAACCGGAACCTCTCCGACACGCTGCCGCGCCGGGCCGACGACGTCGAGGCGTGGATGGCCGGGCTCAAGGGCTGAGGACGCCGACGCGGCCGATGTGAACGGCCGCGCCCCGTGCGCCGGAGGGTGCGCTGCTCAGGACACCATGAGCAGCGCGCCCTCCCGCCATTTCAGGACCTTGTCGAAGCTGACCACCGCGCCGCGACCCGGGCGGTTGCCGAAGTGCACATGATCGGCGAGTTCCTCGATCAGGCCGAGGCCCCGGCCGCTCTCCGCCAGCGCCGGTGGATGTCCCGACGGGCCGCCCGCCCTCTGCGTGGACGGGCGAACCGCGTGACGCCCGGTGGACTGCTGCGGTTCCGGCTTGGATGTGACAGATGGGTGTGCGGCGGTGCGAAGCGTGCGCCGGGTGGGGAAACCGGGCCCCGAATCGGCGACCTCGATGCGGCATTTCTCGCCGTCCAGATAGGCGGTGACCCGGTACTGGCCGCAGTCGCGTGCGGACTGCGGGTACTCGGCACGACCGGGGCCGGTGACCTCACCGGCAGCCTCCGCGTCCCCTGGGGCCCCGCCGTGTTCGACGGCGTTCGCACAGGCTTCGCTGAGCGCGACCGAGAGGTCGTAGGAGATGTCGGGATCGACTCCCGCGGTCTCCATGGTGCCGAGCAGAAAACGACGGGCGAGCGGAACGCTCGCAGCTTCGCGCCGCAAATGGAGTGACCACCACATGCTCATGCTCCAGCCTCCTGGCTGCGGCTCGACATACGGTTACGTATTGCCGCCCTACGCGGTTAGTAAGCACGAATTCGCTGTGAGAGCGCTCATTCGGCGGATGCGAATGTTCCGTATACCGGTGTATGTCCGGTCGACACAGGGGTGTGGAGCAGCCCTGAACAGGTGCAACACCCCCCGATCGCCTTCGATGGGGACGGATTGCGACCTTCCGGACCTGCCGTACGGGGGCCGGGGGCACAGTGCGATGATGACCCGGCCATGTCTATGCCTGTCGCACGCGCCGGAGCCGGTCTGCGGCTTCTGAGGACCGCGGTGTTCACCGCGGTCTGCGTCGTGCTGGCCGCGGCAGGACATGCGTTCGCCGCGGGTGCGGCCGTGCCCGGATGGACCGTCCTCGTCGGCTTCCTCGGAGTCTTCGCCGTGGCCGTCGTGCTCGCCGGGCGCGAACGGACCCTCCTCTCCATCACCGCCGCCCTGGCAGCCGGACAGATCGTCCTGCACGCCCTGTTCGGGCTGGGGCGTCACACACCGGGGCCCGCGATCCCGTCCGGGGACGACTCACTGATCCGGTTCGCCGCCGGACTGGTGTGCGGCGCGGGTCCGGCGCAGCTGAGCGCCGGTGAGGCCCACCGCATCGTCACCACCGCGGGCATCGACCCCGCGACCGTGGCAGGCGGGCACACCCATCCCGCGTCCGGAGCGGCAGCCGCCCGGGACGGCGCCGGCCCGGTCGATCCCGTCGCCCTGGCCGCCCTCCTGCCCAGCCTGCCCATGTTCCTCGGGCACCTCCTCGCCGCACTCGCCACCGGCTGGCTGCTGCGCCGCGGCGAGATCGCGCTCTTCCGGCTGGCCGGGCTGTCGGCGTACGGCGGCCGCCGGCTGGTGGCGGTGGCGCGGCTGCGGGCGCTGCGGGCCTCCATGGCCCTCGTACGCGCACTGCGCGCGGGCCTTCCCGGGCAGCCCACGACCGGGCCCCGGCCCCTCCGTATCGCCGTGGACGCTCCGGTGCCCACCGGCGGGGATCCCCTGCAGCACATGGTGATCAGGCGCGGGCCGCCGCCCGTGTACGTACGCGCAGCCTGACGCGACCCCTCCGCCGGATCCGGTGACGAGAGGTGGTCGCGATGCCGTCGCGCACCCGTGCGCCGGACCACCTTCCTTCTCGTTCCCTGTGGAGTGACCCCTGCCATGAACGTTTCTCGTATCGCCCTCGCGGGCGGCGTCGCCGCGTCCACCGTCCTGCTGCTCGCCGGTCCCGCCGCCGCACATGTCAGCGTGCAGCCGCAGGGCGAGGCCGCCAAGGGCGGCTACGCCACCATCAACTTCAAGGTTCCCAACGAGCGCGACGACGCCTCGACCACCAAGCTCGAGGTCAGCTTCCCGACCGGCCACCCGCTTGCCTCCGTCAGCCCGCAGGCGGTCCCCGGCTGGAAGATCGAGGTCACCCGGAGCAAGCTCGCCAAGCCGCTCGACGTACACGGAAAGAAGATCAACGAGGCCGTTTCCAAGGTCACCTGGACCGCCGCGGGCAGCGGTATCGAGCCCGGCTACTTTCAGCAGTTCCCGCTCTCGGTCGGGCAGCTCCCCGAGGATGCCGACCAGCTGGTCTTCAAGGCCCTCCAGACGTACAGCAACAAGGAAGTCGTCCGCTGGATCGAGGAGCCCGTCGAGGGCGGCGAAGAGCCCGAGAGCCCCGCTCCGGTCCTCAAACTGACCGCGGCGACGGCCGACGCCCACGGCGCGGCCGCGGACGACAAGAGCGGCGAGGCGGACCACGCCGAGGACACCGAGGCGTCCTCGGAGACCGTGGCCTCGTCGAGCAACAGTGACAGCACCGCCCGTGTCCTGGGCATCGTCGGCATCGTCGTCGGCATCGCGGGCGTCGCCTTCGGCGTCCTCGCCGGCCGTCGCCGCAACGCCTGACCCCACGGCTCCACCACCCGCACCACAGACCAGGAATCAGCTCTCCATGCGCAACAAGAAGACGGTGCTGGCCGCGGCGTTCGCCGCCGTGGCCGCGCTGACCCTGTCGGCCTGCGGCAGCGACACCTCCACGGACACGTCGGTCGCCGACGTGTCCGTGGAGCCCCGGTCGAAGCCCGCGACCGTGCTCGACCAGCCGTTCACCAAGCCCGACCTCGTGCTCACCGACACGCACGGCAAGACGTACGACCTCCGTGAGAAGACCAAGGGCAAGCCGACACTCATCTACTTCGGCTACACCAACTGCCCCGACGTGTGTCCGCTGACCATGAGCAACATCGCGCTCGCCAAGCGGGCCCTGCCGAAGGCCGACCAGGACAAGCTCCAGGTCGTCTTCGTCACGACCGATCCCGAACGGGACACCCCGGCGTCCCTGGGCAGCTGGCTCAAGGCCCAGGACCCGGAATTCACCGGGCTCACCGGCGACTTCCCGGCCATCCAGGCGGGTGCCCGGCAGATCGGCATCGGCATCGACGCGCCGAAGAAGGAGAAGGACGGCACGGTCGTCTCGATGCACGGCGCCCAGGTCATCGCGTTCTCCCCGAAGACCGACAAGGGATACGTGCTGTACAGCGAGGACACCACGGCCGAGGACTACACCAAGGACCTCCCCAAGATCATCGAGGGGGAGAACCCGTGAACCGCCGCACGGTCCTCGTCGGCACGCTGGCCCTCACCACCGGGCTGGCTCTGACGGGGTGTTCCTCGGACAGCCGGCCGGAGCTGGAGGTGACCGGCGCGTTCATGCCGCAGCCCGTGGGCGACATGGCGGCCGGCTTCCTCGTCGTGAAGAACAGCGGCGGCACCGACCGGCTCACCTCGGTGAGCAGCGCCCTCTCGGACCACGTCACCATCCACGAGACGAAGAACCAGGCCATGCGGATGGTCTCGTCGTTCGAGGTGCCCGCCGGGGGTGAGCTCGACCTCGAACGCGGGGGCAACCACATCATGTTCATGGACCTCAAGAAGCGGCCCAAGCAGGGGGAGACGGTCTCCGTGGAACTGCACTTCGAGAAGGCGGACCCCATCACGGTCGACGTGCCCGTCAGGGAGACCACCTACAACCCGAAGAAGCAGTGAGGTACTGACGCCCCATGACAGCCACCGTCCCGCACTCCGGGCCCTCCCCCATACGTCGGCCGCTCGCCGCGGTCGCGCTCCTCGCCACGCTGATCAGCCTGCTGTTCGGCCTGGTGCTGGCCGGCGCGAGCCCCGCGTCCGCGCACGCCGCCCTCACCGGGAGCGACCCGCAGGACGGGGCGGTGGTCGCCACCGCACCCAAGGAGGTCACCCTCACATTCTCCGAGCAGATCGCCATGGGCGAAGGCTCGATCCGGGTACTCGACCCGAGCGGGAAACGGGCCGACACCGGAGCACCCCGTGACCTGACGAGCGGCGGCGCCGTGCGGTACGGCATCACGCTCCACGGCGGCCTGCCCGACGGCACGTACACCGTCGCCTGGCAGGCCGTCTCCGTGGACAGCCACCCGGTCGCCGGGGCCTTCACCTTCTCCGTCGGCGCCCCTTCGGAAACCACGGTCACGCTGCCCTCCACCGAGGTGGGCGGAGGGCTCGTCGGAACGCTCTACGGCATCGCACGCTACGCCGCGTACGCCGGATTCATCCTGCTCGCGGGCGGGTCGGCCTTCGTGCTCGCCTGCTGGCGGGACGGGGCGGGTGCCCGGCCGCTGCAGCGACTCGTCGTACGCGGCTGGGTCACACTCACCGTGGCGACCCTGGCCATGCTGCTCCTGCGGAACCCGTACACCGGCTCCGGCAAGATCGCCGACGCCTTCGACCTCGGCGGCCTGCAGGCCGTCCTCGACACCAAGCCGGGGGCGGCACTCGTCTCCCGGCTCCTCCTCCTCGGCGCCTCCGCCCTCTTCGTCGCCGTCCTCTTCGGGGCGTACGCCAAGCGGGAGGACGAGAAGGAGAAGCAGGACCTCACCTTCGGCCTCGCCATCGGTGGAGCGGTCATCGCCGCGGGCATCGCCGGCACCTGGGCCCTGGCCGAGCACGCCTCGACCGGCATCCAGCCGGGAATCGCCATGCCGGTCGACGTCCTGCACCTGCTCGCCGTCGCCGCCTGGCTGGGGGGGCTCGCCGCGCTGCTGGTCGCCCTGTACCGCACGCCCGACATCACGAGCGGCGCGGTACGACGGTTCTCACGCCTGGCGTTCGGCAGCGTGCTCGTACTCGCCGCGACCGGGCTCTACCAGTCGTGGCGCCAGGTCGGCTCGTGGTCCGCGCTGACCGGCACGCGGTACGGGGTGCTGCTCCTCATCAAGATTGCCCTGGTCGCCGTGCTGATCGGCGTCGCGTGGATCTCGCGGCGGTGGACGGGGCGGCTGGCCGACGGGGTACGGAATGCCGGGGGTGAGGCCGGCGGGGAAGCCGGTGAGGAAGCGGTCGGGGGTACGCCCGCTGTCGATGGCGAGCACGGCGACGGGGCGGCGGAGGGGACCGGCAGCGGTGCCGGGGACGTGGCGCCTGAGCGGGCCGCCCAGCTCGCACGGCAGAACGCCGCCCTGACGGCGACGAAGGAGAAGCGCGCCCGCGACGCCGATCCGGACCGTTCAGGACTGCGACGCTCCGTGCTGGTCGAGACGGGCATCGCCGTGGTGCTGCTCGCGGTGACGACGATCCTGACGTCCACCGAGCCGGGCCGTACCGAGGAGGAGGCCGCCCGCAGCACCACCGCGGCGACCGTGCCGGACACCGCGGGGCCGGTGAATCTGAGCCTTCCGTTCGACACCGGCGGCCAGAACGGCAAGGGGACCGTGCGGCTGGACGTCTCGCCCGGCGGCACCGGCTCCAACGAACTGCATGTCTGGATCGACGGGCCGGCCGGCCCTCTGGACGTTCCCGAGGTGAAGGTCGCCTTCACCCTGGAGTCCAAGGACATCGGCCCGCTGCCCGTCGTCCCCGACCGCCTCACGGCGGGGCACTGGACCGCGAGTGGCGTACAGATCCCGATGGCGGGCGACTGGAAGGTCGAGGTGACCGTGCGTACGTCGGACATCGACCAGACGACCGTCGACAAGAACGTGAAGATCGGCTGAGCAGGTTGAACAGGTTGAGCAGGAAGACGACGGCAGCGGACGCCCGGAGAGTGACCGGGACGGCCGAGGACGAGGTCGGGGCCACCGGGGCCGGGGTCGCCGAGGCCGGGGCCGGGGTCGCCGAGGCCGGCCGCGGTGGCAGCCGTGAGTCCGGCGTCTCCCGGCGGCGGCTGATCGGTGGTGTGGGAGCGGCCGGCCTGGTGCTGGGCGCGGCAGGCGGCGCGGGCGGTTACGCCGCGACCCGTGGCGACGAGCCGGCCGGGCTCACCACGATCGGCTCGACCGAGGCGATGTTTCACGGGAAACATCAACCGGGGATCACCACTCCGCTTCAGGCCCGCGGTCACCTGGTCGCCTTCGACCTGACAGCCGGCGCGGGGCGGAAGGAAGCCGCCGCCCTGATGCGCCGCTGGTCGGCCGTCGCGGAACGGCTGATGGCCGGCGAGCCCGCCGGGGACGACACCGGAGTGGCGCTGGACGCAGGGCCGTCCTCCCTGACCGTCACCTTCGGGTTCGGGCGTACCTTCTTCGCGCGCACCGGCCTGGCCGCCCATCGGCCCGCCGGGCTCGACCCACTGCCCGCGTTCTCCTCCGACCACCTCGACGCCCGGCGGTCCGACGGCGATCTCTGGGTGCAGATCGGGGCCGACGACGCGCTCGTCGCCTTCCATGCCCTGCGCGCCGTCCAGAAGGAGGCCGGAGCCGCGGCACGGGTGCGCTGGCAGATGAACGGCTTCAACCGCACCCCGGGCGCCACGGCACGGCCGATGACGGCACGCAATCTGATGGGCCAGATCGACGGCACCGGCAACCCGAAGCCGGGCGAGAGCGACTTCGACGAGCGGATCTTCGTCCCGGCGGGCGGATCATCGGCGTACGAGTGGCTGGCCGGCGGCTCGTACGCCGTCGTACGCCGGATCAGGATGCTCCTCGACGACTGGGAGAAGCTCCCGGTGGACCGGCAGGAGCGGGTCATCGGGCGGCACAAGGCGGACGGGGCGCCGCTGAGCGGCGGCTCCGAGACCACCGAGATGGATCTGGAGAAGGCGGGTACGGACGGCAAGCTGCTTATCCCCGACAACGCCCACGCCCGGATCTCCTCCCCGGAGAAGAACGGGGGCGCAGCGATGCTGCGACGGCCGTACTCGTACCACGACGGCATCTCGGACGACGGCACCCCGGACGCGGGGCTGCTCTTCGTCTGCTGGCAGGCCGACCCGTTCAAGGGCTTCGTTCCGGTTCAGCGCAAGCTGGACCGGGGGGACGCGCTCTCACCCTTCATCCGGCACGAGGCGAGCGGCCTTTTCGCCGTTCCGGGAGGTACCGCACCCGGGGAGTACGTGGGACAGCGGCTCCTGGAGGCCTGAGTCCGCACGGTCCCCTCCTTCGGCCTACTAGGGTGACCGTATGTCAGCCACGCGCTACGCCTATCTCGGCCCCGAAGGCACCTTCACCGAGGTGGCCCTCCGTACTCTTCCGGAAGCCGCCACCCGCGAGCTCGCGCCGATGCTCTCGGTGCCGGCCGCTCTGGACGCGGTACGCAACGGGGAGGCGGCGGCGGCGCTCGTCCCCATCGAGAACTCCGTCGAGGGCGGGATCACCGCGACGCTCGACGAGCTGACCTCCGGCGCACCGCTGATGATCTACCGCGAGGTGCTGCTCTCCATCACCTTCGCGCTGCTGGTGCGCCCGGGGACGAAGCTGTCGGACATCAAGACCGTCACCGCGCACCCGGCCGCCCAGCCGCAGGTGCGCAACTGGATGGCGGCCCACCTGCCGAACGCGGTGTGGGAGTCCGCCGCGTCGAACGCGGACGGGGCCCGTCTGGTCCAGGAGGGACGCTACGACGCCGCCTTCGCCGGTGAGTTCGCCGCGGCGACCTACGGGCTGGAACCCCTGGTGACGGAGATCCACGACGCGGAGAACGCACAGACGCGCTTCGTGCTGGTGGGCCGCCCGGCCCGGCCCTCGGCACCGACGGGTGCGGACAAGACGTCCGTCGTCATCTGGCTCGGCGAGGACCACCCGGGCGCGTTGCTCGAACTGCTGCAGGAATTCGCCGTGCGCGGGGTGAACCTGATGCTGATCCAGTCGCGGCCCACCGGGGAGGGCATCGGCAACTACTGCTTCTCCGTGGACGCGGAGGGCCACATCGCGGACCGCCGGGTCGGGGAGGCGCTGATGGGGCTGAAGCGGATCTGCCCGAAGGTGCGGTTCCTGGGTTCGTACCCGCGGGCGGGAGTGACTCCGGAAGAGGTGCGCGCCCTGCGTACCGGTACGTCGGACAAGGACTTCACCGAAGCGTCGGACTGGCTGGCACGAAGCCAGGACGGCCGGGTCTGACCTTCCTGGGTCTGGCCTCCTGGGTCTGGCTTTCTGGGGAGAAGCCTGGCGAGTGCCCAGGGTGCGGCGCGCGTGGCGTGGCGCCGTGGCGCCACGGTCGGCGTTATTCCTGCCGGTCCTGCCCGCTGAGGCCTGCTGAGATCTCTTACCCCACAGAGTTATCCACAGGCCACGCTTCAACCTGGGGACAAGTCGACACCGCAATGCACATGGTCGACAAGTCTCCCCCGCACCCACGGATCCACCGAAGTTCTCCCGTCATGCCCACGTCAGATCAATTCCATTGATCCACTCACCAATGAGGGAAATACCCACTCGAATGAGTGCACGGATCGGGTTTGAGTGGTGAATCCACGAGTCGTCGTGCGGCTTTCGGAACGATCGCTTCCGGCATCCACAGATCTTCTTCACAGCCTGTGGATAACTAAATCGCCGCGCGATCCCTGTGGACAAGACATCCGCCCACACCCCAACTACCGCCCGGGGCACCGGCGATGCGTCAAGCATGCCCGGGGCGCTTGCACCCCTTTTCAGGGCAATGACCCCTCTTTATCGGCACCCCCACCCCTCGTCGGCACGTGATTCCCCGCCACGATTACGGATTCCGGCAATTCGGGCAAAGCGCCGGGTTCGTCGATATCGGTTCGAGTGGTGGATCCCCGCACCGGTAGCCTTGAGGGGTGATTGACCTTCGCCTGCTCCGTGAGGACCCCGACCGTGTTCGCGCCTCCCAGCGCGCCCGTGGAGAGGACGTCGCGCTCGTCGACGCCCTGCTCTCCGCCGACGAGCTGCGCAGGTCGTCCGGCGTCCGCTTCGACGAACTCCGCTCCGAGCAGAAGTCGCTCGGCAAGCTGATCCCCAAGGCCACCCCCGAGGAGCGCGCCGAGCTCCTCAAGAAGGCCGACCGACTGAAGGCCGAGGTCAAGGCGGCCGACTCCGCACAGGACGAGGCCGACGCCGAGGCCAAGCGGCTGCTGCTCCAGCTCGGCAACATCGTCCACGAGGACGTGCCGGTCGGCGGCGAGGAGGACTTCGTCGTCCTCGAGACGCACGGCACGATCCGTGACTTCGGTGCGGAGGGCTTCGAGCCCAAGGACCACCTGGAGCTCGGCGAGGCGCTCGGCGCCATCGACATGGAACGCGGCGCGAAGGTCTCCGGATCGCGCTTCTACTACCTGACGGGTGTCGGCGCGCTCCTGGAGCTCGCCCTGGTGAACGCGGCGATCGCGCAGGCCACCGAGGCCGGCTTCGTCCCGATGCTGACCCCGGCGCTGGTCCGCCCGCGCGCCATGGAGGGAACGGGCTTCCTCGGCCAGGCCGCGGAGAACGTGTACCACCTGGAGAAGGACGACTACTACCTGGTCGGCACCTCCGAGGTCCCGCTCGCCGCCTACCACATGGACGAGATCCTCGACGCCGACAAGCTGCCGCTGCGGTACGCGGGCTTCTCGCCGTGCTTCCGACGCGAGGCCGGTACGTACGGCAAGGACACCCGGGGCATCTTCCGCGTCCACCAGTTCGACAAGGTCGAGATGTTCTCGTACGTCGACCCGGCCGACGCCGAGGCCGAGCACCGCAGGCTCCTGGACTGGGAGAAGCAGTGGCTCACCGGTCTTGAGCTGCCGTTCCAGGTGATCGACGTCGCGACCGGCGACCTGGGGGCCTCGGCCTCCCGGAAGTTCGACTGCGAGGCGTGGATCCCGACCCAGGGCAAGTACCGCGAGCTGACGTCCGCGTCGAACTGCGACGGCTTCCAGGCACGCCGGCTCTCCGTGCGCATGCGTGACGGGAAGAAGGTCCAGCCGCTCGCCACGCTCAACGGCACGCTCTGCGCCGTACCGCGCACGATCGTGGCCATTCTGGAGAACCACCAGCTGGCCGACGGTTCCGTGCGGGTGCCCGAGGTGCTCCGTCCGTACCTGGGCGGGCGCGAGGTCCTGGAGCCGGTCTCCAAGTGAGTCTCTCCGGGGCCTTCCCCTACAAGCTCGTCGCGACCGACCTCGACGGCACGCTGCTGCGTGGCGACGACACGGTCTCCGAGCGCACGCGTGAGGCGCTGGCCGCGGTCACCGCGGCCGGCGCGGCACACATCATCGTCACCGGGCGGGCGGTTCCCTGGACCCGGCACATCCTGGACGACCTGGGCTACGACGGCCTCGCCGTGTGCGGGCAGGGGGCGCAGGTCTACCACGCGGGTGAGCACAGACTGCTGACCTCGCTGACCCTGGACCGGCAACTCGCGGGGCTGGCACTGTCCAAGATCGAGGCGGAGGTCGGCCCGCTCGCGCTGGCCGCGAGCCGTGACGGCCTCGAGGGCGAGGTGCTCGTCGGACCCGGTTACCGGGTACAGGAGGGGCCGCTGCCCGCCGTCTTCGTCGACGACCCCGCGGAGATGTGGACCGCTCCGCTGAACAAGGTCTACATCCAGCACCCGGAGCTCGGAGACGACGCCCTGGCGAAGACCGCGCGACAGGCGGTCGGCAGCCTGGTGGACATCGTCATGGCGGGCCCCGGTGTCGTCGAGATCCTGCCCCTGGGACTGAGCAAGGCAACCGGTCTCTCGCTGGCCGCCCGCCGATTGGGGCTGAAGGCAGCGGACACCCTGGCCTTCGGCGACATGCCCAACGACATCCCGATGTTCGGCTGGGCACAGCACGGTGTGGCCATGGCCAATGCGCACGACGACCTGAAGGCCGTGGCGCACGAGATCACCGCGTCGAACGAACACGACGGCATCGCGGTGGTTCTGGAGGAGCTGCTCCGGACGGCCACCCGCTAGCAGGGCCGGCCGCCCCGGGGCTGGTGTCCGGTCCTGGTGCCTGACTGGTGCCCTGGACCTGGTGCGGAGGATGCGCGGATCGAACGCGCGCGGGGTTCACGCCCCGACGACGGCTTAGCAAGCCGCTGCCTTACCACTCGGCCAATCCTCCGAGAGGCGGCCCGCGCGATGCGCACGGGCCACCCGGGGGTCCCTGCCGCTCACGGCCCGCGGTGGCTGATGAGGCTACTGCGGTACCGGCTGCGGACTCCCCTGACGGGAACTCGACGGACTCGTACTCCCGGTCATCGCCGCGCTCCCCTCCCAGGTTCCGTGGGCGCCGTGGTCATGTGCGCCTTCTTCCCTCACTGTGCCCGAGGGCTCCGTCAGGGGGCCACTCCTTTTCCACGGCACCCCTGACGGTCGTCCCTCCGGTGCTGATGTCAGCCGGGCTTGCGGCGGCTCAGGTCCTTGAGCTGCCTGGCGCCGTCGTCCGTGCGCGCGTCGAGCCGGACTATGTCCTGCGAGACATCGGTGAGCCGGAGGCTGATGGCCCCGACGACCTGATGAGTGACGTCCAGCTTCCGGTCGAGGACGTCGAGCCGGTGCGACATCCTGCTCAGCACGGGACCGAGCTCCTGGAGCGCGTTGCCGACACCGACGAGGCAGCCCTCGACACGGGTGACCCTCCGGTCGAGCGAGGCGACGGACTCCCGGAGGTCCTCCCCGGCGTCCAGCACATAGCTCCGGACACAGCGGGCGATGTCGCTGTCGCGAAGAAGCATGGCGATGTTGAGCACGGTCCTGCGGGTGTGGAGGGTGAGCCGCGTGGCCGCCTGTGGATAACCTCCCCCTCACCGGCGCTCCGTAGGGACAGGATGTCCCTACGGAAGATGCGCAGTTCAGAGCCTCGGAGCAGCCTCGGGCCGTTCTCCTCCACCTCGAGTCGATGGTGCTGTGCGACCTTCTTGACGACCTCTGTGGATACTTCGAGGTAGCGCGCCACGTCCTCTGTGCGAACGGTAACTCCGTCAGGGAGCATGACAAGGCTCTTGACCTTGCCGAGGACGTCGACGCGCCCCATCCGCTCCGCCCGTAGGGCATGCGATTCGAGCAGGGCGACGTCCGTGGGCATGGGCATGCCTTTCACACGTGGATACGGCGATGGACGGCCCTTCCCCCGGGCAACGAGGGTGGAGGACGCTCACGGTTGCCACTTGCTCTACGACCGACACGGCGGGCGCTGCCTCACCGGTGCCGGCTATCCCCGATTTCACGAAGCTCGACGCCACGGATTCCAGTTGCCTCCACGCTCCCCGGACAACGAGCCGATAAACGTACAGGTACGCGTTTCACTGTCCGCATACAGAACAACCCCCGTCCACCGGACGGGGGTTGCACGGAGCCGAGGCCCTCAGAAGACCGGAGCGGGTGTCACTCCTCGCCCGCGAGCTTCAGCGCCCGCAGCTTCTGACCCGCGTACCAGGTCGCGACGACCGTGACACCGGCCAGCAGGATCGTGGCGAGGGGCAGACCGACGTCCGAGGTGACCAGGCCGTCCCCGGCGACCTTCTCCGCCACCGACAGGGACCACTGCTGCACACTGAGGGTCCTGGCTCCCGGCACCAGGCTGCCGAAGAGCGCCTCCCACACCAGGGCGTAGACGAGGCCGAACACCACCGCGTGCCGGCTGACCGTGCCGAGCAGCAGGAACAGCGCGCTGTACGCGATCGAGGCGACCAGCGCCGCGATCGTGTAGGCCACGGCGATCTGCCCGCCGTTGCCGTTGAGGATCAGACCGGCGACGAACGTCGGCAGCGCGGAGAAGAGCATCGTCACGCCGATGGCGACGATCAGCTTGGTGAAGATGATCGTCGGCCGCTTCACCGGCTTTGCCAGCAGGTAGACGATCGAACCGTCGTCGATCTCCGGACCGATGGCACCCGTCCCCGCGATGACGCCGATCAGCGGCACCATCGTGGCGATGGCGAAACCGCCGAGCACGCCGGAGGCGACCTGGTCGTCGGCCCCGGCGAACGCCCGTACCGCCACGGCGATGACCACCAGCAGCACAGGCAGGACGAACAGGATGGCGGCCCGGCGCCGGCCGAGCAGGGCCCGGTAGGTGAGCCGGGCGACTGTGGGGTCGTACATGACGCTTCACAGCTCCTTTCAGGCCACTACTCAGGCCGCTACGAGATAGGAAAAGACCGATTCGAGGGACTCGTCGGACGGCGAGACGGTCAGCAGCCGGATGCCGTGTTCGCGTGCCACCTTCGGCAGCAGCGTGGTGAAGCGCCCGAAGTCGACGGCCTGGACGCGCAGGGCCCGTTCGGTCAGATCGACCTCGATCCCCGCGGTCGACGGATCGGCGATGAGGGCGGCGGCGAGGGCCCGGTCGTCGCTGGACCGTACGAGATAGCGGTGCGGCCGGTCCGTCATGAGACGGCGGATCTTCCGGAAGTCGCCGGAAGCGGCATGCCGTCCCGCCACGATCACCTCGATGTGCGAGGCGAGCTGCTCGACCTCCTCCAGGATGTGGGAGGAGAACAGGACCGTGCGGCCCTCCGCGCCCATCCGGCGAAGCAGCTCCATCAGCTGCATCCGCTGGCGGGGGTCCATACCGTTGAACGGCTCGTCCAGGAGCAGCACGGAGGGTTCGTGGACCAGCGCGGAGGCCATCTTCACGCGCTGGCGCATGCCCTTGCTGTACGTGGAGATCTTGCGGTCCTGCGCGTACTCCATCTCGACCGTGGCCAGCGCCTTGTGAGCGGCGGCGTCTCCCAGTCCGTGCAGTTCCGCGTTGGCGACGACGAACTCCCGGCCGGTCAGGAAGTCGTACATCCCTTCCCTCTCCGGCACGATCCCGATCGACTTGTAGACCGTCTCGTTGCGCCAGATCTGCGTCCCGTCGAGGGTGACCTTGCCCGTCGAGGGGGCGAGGAAGCCCGCCATCATGTTGATCAGCGTGGACTTGCCGGCGCCGTTGGGGCCCAGCAGCCCCGTGACACCCGGTCCCACGGTCATGCTCACGTCGTTGACGGCGACCACGTTGCCGAACCAGCGCGAGGTGTGGTCGATCTCGATGGTGGTCACAGCCCGACCCTCCGGTAGCGGCGCATCAGAACGGCGTACGAGCCGGCGACGAGCGCGAGTACAACGATCAGATAGGCGACGCCCGCGGCGGCTCCGGGGCCCTCACCGCCGGGGAAGGCGGAGGAGGCGCCGAGGAACGCCGTCTGCACCCCGTCGATCAGGGTGATGGGCGAGAACAGTCCCAGCCAGGTGATGGCACCGGTGGAGCCCGTCTCCCAGGCGATCGCCTGGACCGTGGAGACCGCACCGTAGGTGATGGTCAGCACGGCGATCACCGCGGCGACACCGAAGCCGCGGCGTGGGGTCAGCGCGGCGACCACCAGGCCGAGGCCGGCGAACAGCACGGACAGCAGCGCCACCGAGACCATCCCCTGTGCGAAGCCCTTGGTCTGGTCGCCGAGGTCGAACTCCGCGAGCAGCGCGCCCACGTAGAGGATGACGAGCGGCAGGCCGGTGAGGATGAGCAGGGCCGATGCCATGGCCGCGAACTTGGCGACCACGTAGTCGAGGCGTTCGATCGGCCGTGAGAAGTACAGCGGCACGCTCTTGAAGCGCAGGTCCCTGGACACGGACTGCGGTGCCTGGGAGGCGATGAAGAGTCCGATCACGGCCTGCAGGTAGATCGCGAACGCCGTGTACTTGATGGGCAGTTTCGTCATGTTCGGCGTAGCCATGGCCACCGCGACGAGGATCAGTGCAACCATGCACATCACCCCGCACAGCAGCATCGGCAGCACCTTGGACTTGGCGGAACGGCCGAGTCCGAACGAGCCGCGCAGCGACTGCGAGAAGAGCGAGCGCCGGGCGTAGGCCCGGCCCAGACGCGCACCGTCGTAGGAGCGGTACCCGATGTTGTGGATCCGGGAGGTGTCGCTCCCGGTGACGGTCCCGGTCTCAGTGCTCATCGCGACCGCTCCCCTTCTGCTCTCCGGCGCCGACGGCCGCGGCCACCGCCGCCTGTGGTGCCTCTTCGGTGCGGAAGACCTCGGCGATGTGGTGGCGTCGCTGTTCCATCCGGATGAGACCGAGTCCGAGCCCGGCGACACTGTCGCGGACCACGTCGTACGTTTCCTCGCCCGTCGCCTCCACCAGGAGGATGTGGCCGGCGCCGGGCAGACCCCCGGCGTCCAGGCCGTCGAGTCCGACGAGCTTGACCCCGGCCCCGGTGAGGGACCTGCGCAGGGCGTCCGTGCCGTCGGGGTGTTCGTCGCTGTCGGTGACCTCGACCGCCAGGGTCGTGGTGATCTGGGTGAAGTCGCTGGTGGAGCTGGACCGCAGCAGCGAGCCGCCGTCGATGACGACGACGTGGTCACAGGTGCGCTCCAGCTCGCCCAGGAGGTGCGAGGTGACGAGCACCGAGATGCCGAAGTCGGTGTGGACACGGCGGATCAGGCCCAGCATCTCGTCGCGGCCGACCGGGTCCAGGCCGTTGGTCGGCTCGTCGAGGAGGACCAGCTGCGGGTCGTGGACGAGTGCCTGGGCCAGCTTCACCCGTTGTTTCATACCGGTCGAGTAGCCCCCGATGGGGCGGTAGCGCTCCTCGTACAGACCGACGTGGCGCAGCGTGTCGGCGGTGCGCTCACGAGCGGCCGTCGGCGGCAGTCCGGACATCCGCGCCATGTGGACGACGAATTCGGTCGCCGAGACATCGGGCGGAAGGCAGTCGTGCTCGGGCATGTACCCGACGCGCTCCCGGATCGCGGCGCCCTCGGTGGCGACGTCCAGTCCGAGCACCGCGGCCCGGCCCTCGGTGGCGGGGGACAGACCCAGCAGGATCTTGATCAATGTGGACTTGCCGGCCCCGTTGGAACCCACCAGGCCGGTTACGCCCGGTCCGATGTCCAAGGAGAGCCGGTCAAGCGCGGTCACCCGGGGGAACCGCTTGCTCAGGCTTTCGGTCGCGATCACAGTCACGTCCTAGACGGTAGTGGCGCACGCCACGGGAGTCGTCAGACCAGACGGCTGTATACACGTCCGACTCCAGGAGTACGGACCCGTAGGGGGACCCCACGGGGGATGATCCGAAACCGGCGAAGCCGGTCACATGCCGTTGCCCATACAGGCTCCCAGGTGCCCCCGGCCTCTGTCGACAGGGTGTCCGGGCCGGTGCCCCACCCGCACTCGCGCCGGTGCCCACGTGGCGTTGTCCACAGGTTCGGGGCATCCCTTGACGCGGCCGCCGGGCGTTGCCACATTCGACGGTGTCACGTGACGGACACGTACCGCCATGCCGACACCGGACGAGGGGGAACCGTGGGTCTGCGAGGCGCGCGTGAGCGCTGGGTGCGTACGGGCGGGATCGAGCTGTGCGTCGCCGAGTTGGGCGACCGTACGCAGCCGACGGTCGTGCTGGTGCACGGGTATCCGGACAGCAAGGAGGTCTGGTCGGAGGTCGCCCACCGGCTGGCGGAGCGGTGGCACGTCGTGCTGTACGACGTGCGGGGACACGGCCGGTCGACGGCCCCCAGGCCGCTGCGCGGCGGCTTCACGCTGGAGAAGCTGACCGATGACTTCCTGGCCGTCGCGGACGCGGTGAGCCCCGGCCGGCCGGTCCATGTGGTGGGACACGACTGGGGTTCCGTCCAGTCCTGGGAGTTCGCCACGGTCGAGCGGACCAAGGGCCGGATCGCCTCGTTCACCTCGATGTCCGGCCCGTCGCTGGACCACTTCGGTCACTGGATCAAGCAGCGGATGTCCCACCCGAGTCCGCGCCGGGTGGGTCAGCTGCTCGGCCAGGGCGCCAAGTCCTGGTACGTGTACGCCCTGCACACACCGGTGCTGCCCGAGCTGGCCTGGCGCGGACCGCTCGGCAGACAGTGGCCCCGGATACTCCAGCGGATGGAGAAGGTGCCCTCGGACGGGTATCCGACGTCCTCACTTCCGCGGGACGCGGCCCACGGGGCCTGGCTCTACCGGGACAACGTCCGGGCCCGCCTGCGCAGGCCGCGCGCCGACGCGTCCGCCCATGTACCGGTCCAGCTCATCACACCGACCGGCGACGTCTTCCTCTCGGAGACGCTCTACGAGGATCTGGACACCTGGGTTCCGCGATTGGTGCGACGCAGCCTGCCGGCCAGGCACTGGGTGCCGCGTACCAGGCCGGACCAGTTGTCCGCCTGGATCGGTGAGTTCGTCTCCGCGTGCGAGGAGGAGACCGGTCGGGGCGGCCCGCCCGTGCAGGACACCGCTGCCACGGGTGACCACGCGGACAGCTTCGGGGGCCGGCTGGTGCTGGTGACGGGCGCCGCCTCCGGCATCGGCCGGGCCACCACGCTCGCCTTCGCCCGTGCCGGCGCCCGGGTCGTGGCGGTGGACCTCGACGCCGAGGGCGCGGCCCGTACCGCGGACTCGGCACGGCTGATCGGTGCCGCCGCCGCATGGAGCGAGGCAGCCGATGTCGGCGACGAGCAGGCGATGGAGAAGCTCGCGGACAGGGTCGCCTCGGAGTACGGCGTGGTCGACGTACTGGTGAACAACGCCGGTGTCGGGCTGGCCGGTTCCTTCCTGGAGACGACGAGCGAGGACTGGCGGAACGTCCTCGACGTCAACCTCTGGGGGGTCATCCACGGCTGCCGGGTCTTCGGCAGACAGATGGCCGACCGGAACCAGGGCGGCCACATCGTCAACGTCGCCTCGGCTGCCGCCTATCAGCCGTCACGCGCACTGCCCGCGTACAGCACGTCGAAGGCAGCCGTCCTGATGCTCAGCGAGTGTCTGCGGGCGGAGCTGGCCGAGAAGTCGATCGGTGTCACCGCGATATGCCCGGGCGTCGTCACCACCGGGATCACATCGACGGCACGCTTCGCCGGGACCGACGAGGCGGAGCAGACGCGCCTCCGGCAGCGCACGGGCCGCCTGTACGCGCTCCGTAACTACCCACCGGAGAAGGTGGCTGACGCGATCCTGCGTGCCGTCGTGCACAACCGCGCGGTGGTCCCCGTGAACGCGGAGGCCCGCGGCTCCCGGCTGCTGTCACGGATCAGTCCGCGGGTGCTGCGTGGGATCGCCCGGCTGAAACCACCGCTCTGACGTGGCGCCGGAGTTCGCCGCGCCGGGTCCACAACGCTCGCTGCGGGCAGCCGGCTTCGCTGTGCCCGGGAGCGGCTGCCCGCACCGGCGGCCGAACCCGGGCCATTTGACCGCTCGGAGTGTCGCCTGACGCTCCATCGCGAGGAGTTCACGGGGTGGCTCCGGGCAGAACGCGCTGGTCAGCAAATATGCATACAGAACTCGGACGTTACGAATCAAACACACATATCACCCTCAACTATGACTTGTTACCCAAAAGGTGCCATTCATTTGGCACTTGTCCACAGAAACACCAAATGGCTTGTGGATAACCCGAGTTGGCTGTGGAACAAACCTGTGCGGTGTGATGAGTACGGAGAACTTCTGACAAAAACCAGGTGCGCCGCCAATCACTCCGCGGGCACTCTGACGTGATGGACGCGCAGCGCACCGTGAAGGTGTCCAAGTACCTTTCGAGACACCTGCGGCACCAGCCGGACCGCATCGGAATCAGCCTCGACGCCCACGGCTGGGTGCCCATCGACGAACTGTTGCGGGCCTGCGCCCGGAACGGTTTCGCCGTCTCCCGGTCGGAACTCGACCACGTCGTCGCAGCCAACGACAAGCAGCGCTTCGCCGTGGCCGACGACCGCATCCGTGCGAACCAGGGCCACTCCGTCACGGTCGACCTCGGCCTGTCGCCGTCCGAGCCGCCCGCGTACCTCTACCACGGGACGGTGGCCCGGGCCCTCGCCACGATCCGTACCGAAGGGCTGCGGCCCATGGCCCGGCACCACGTACACCTGTCGCCCGATCGCGAGACGGCGACCCGTGTCGGCGCCCGCCGCGGTGCCCCCGTCGTCCTGTCGGTCGACGCGGGCGCCATGCATCGCGCGGGACACCTCTTCCATGTCACGGCCAACGGCGTGTGGCTCACCGATACCGTGCCGCCGGACTTCCTCCGGCTGCCGGGTTAGACGCCTGCCCGGGTCAGCGTTCCGTGCCGCCCAGGCCCGTACGCAGGTCCTCCAGGTTCATCACGGGCTGCAGGGCTACCTTGCAGCCGGCCTGGAAGAGGGGTTCGAGCAGCGGCGGCATCTGTGCGGACTCCTGCATGTCGAAGACGATCAAGCAGGTGCGTCGGCCCTCCGTGGGGCCGAAGTACGCCGCCTCAGGCCTCAGACTCCCGACGATCTCCTCGATGAGCTTCACCATGGTGCCTTCGGACACGGCCCGGTTCGCGGCCTCGGTGTCCATCCGCGCGGTCAGCAGCATCCTCATGGGGACCATTCCTTCCGGCGAACCGCGCCCGGCGCCGTGCACACGCGCGGGCAGACGAACCGGCCGCGTTCCTCACCAGCGTCGCCCCGGCCGCGCCCCCCGGCAACCGCTCGGGCCCTCAGCAGGGCCGTATCCCCACGCGCCCACCCTCGCCGGCGTGGCGGAGCCGTCGCCGTAGAGTCTTGGTCATGACGTCCCCCCGCCGCCTGAGCACCGTGATCCTGCCCATCCGCCGCTGGCACGACGGTGGCCGGGCCCTGTGGGTCCGCGCCGAGGAGCTGGGTTTCCACGCGGCGTACACCTACGACCACCTGGCCTGGCGGACCTTCCGTGACGGGCCCTGGTTCGGCGCGGTCCCGACACTGACGGCCGCCGCCGCCGCCACCGAACGGCTGCGCCTGGGCACCCTCGTCACCTCGCCGAACTTCAGGCACCCCGTGACGCTCGCCAAGGACCTCATCACCCTCGACGACGTCTCCGACGGGCGGATCACGCTCGGCATCGGCGCGGGAGGGAACGGCTTCGACGCCACGACGCTGCGCAGGAGCGGCGAGGAGCCGTGGACCCCCCGGGAGCGCGCCGACCACTTCGACGAGTTCGTCCCGCTGCTCGACCGGCTGCTCAGCGAACCGTCCGTGACGTACGAAGGACGGTTCTACGCGGCCGACGAGGCCCGGAACATCCCCGGCTGCGTGCAGCGCCCCCGGCTCCCGTTCGCGATCGCCGCCACCGGTCCCCGCGGGCTGGCGCTCGCCGCTCGGTACGGTCAGGCGTGGGTGACCACGGGCGACCCGAAGCTGTACGGGACCGGGACGCCGGAACAGTCGGTGGCAGCCGTCCGCGGGCAGATCTCCCGGCTCGGCGCAGCCGGTGAGGCGGTCGGCAGGGACGTCTCGGAACTCGACAAGATCCTTCTCACCGGCTTCACCCCCGGCCGCCCGCTGCGCTCCTTCGACGCGTTCGTGGACTTCGCGGGGACGCACTTCGAGCTCGGATTCACCGAACTCGTCGTCCACTGGCCGGTGCCGGACTCGGACTTCGACATGGACGACAAGGTCTTCGAGCGGATCGCCACCGAGGGCCTCGCGCAGCTCGCCTGACCGGTCGGGCCGTGCGCCGCGTCGCGGTGGCCCACCGGCCGCCGCGACGCCCAGGGCCGGACCCACCATCGGCGATGTTCCCGTCGGTTGTCATATGCCGGAGTCATGTACCGCAGTTCAGGGGCTCGTGCTCTCAGATGTGCGCCCCTGCGCACGGCCGTGCAACCCCGTACGGGAGAATGGCCGGGTGACCTCAGCTACCGCCGCACCTCTTCCTGCCGTAACCCGGCTGATCGCCACCGACCTGGACGGCACGCTGCTGCGTGACGACAAGACCTTGTCGGACCGTACGATCGCCGCCCTCGCGGCGGCCGAGGCGGCGGGGATCGAGGTCTTCTTCGTCACCGGTCGGCCCGCCCGCTGGATGGACGTCGTCAGCGACCACGTCCATGGCCATGGCATGGCGATCTGTGCGAACGGGGCCGCGGTCGCCGATCTGCGGGCGGACGGGCAGCTGATCGAGGTCCACCCGCTGGAACGCGCCGCCGCCCTGGACGTCGTGCGTGTCCTGCGCGAGGTCGCCCCGGGTTCGTCGTTCGCCGTCGAACTGACCACGGGCATCCACTACGAGCCTGCCTACCCGCCGTTCCACATGGATCCTGGCGCCACGGTGGCCGTCGCGGAGAAGCTCCTCCAGGAGGAGACGCCCGGCGCCGGCGCCCCCGTCCTGAAGGTGCTCGCCCACCACCCCGAGCTGGCGCCGGACGCCTTCCTCGCGCTGGCCCGCGAGGCGGCGGCGGGCAGGGCCTCCTTCACCCGCTCCAGCCCCACGGCCCTGCTGGAGATCAGCGGCCTGGGCGTCTCCAAGGCGGGCACGCTCGCCGCCTGCTGCGCGGAGCGTGGCATCGCGCGGGCCGAGGTGGTCGCCTTCGGGGACATGCCCAACGATGTGGAGATGCTGGAGTGGGCCGGGGCCTCGTTCGCGATGGGCAACGCCCATCCGGCCGCGCGCGCTGCCGCGTCCGGTGTGACCCTCACCAACAACGAGGACGGTGTGGCGGTCGTCATCGAGCGGATCCTCGCCGCCCGCTGAGACCGGTCCGGCGGACCGCGCGGTGTGCCCCGGACGGCGCGGCAGGCCAGGCGCGGCAGGCCGGTGTGCCCGGACGTTGTGCCCGGACGGCCGTCCCGGGCGGCGCGGCAGGCCGGTCGAGCGGGCCAGGCGACGGGAACGGGCCGCGCGGCGCTCGGCCCGCCCCGCCCGACAGCCCGGGCGGACGGCCCTCGCCGTCAGAGCGGGGCCTCCCAGACGACCGTCGTACCGGTACCGTCCGCCCCGGGCCCGAACCAGCTCGCCCCACCCAGCGATTCCGCACGGCGGGCGAGATTGCGCAGTCCGCTCCGCCTCCCGCTGTCCGGGATGCCGACGCCGTCGTCGACGACGGACAGCCGCACGGCGTCCCTCCCGTCCGGCAGGACGGCGGTCGCGTCCACGCTCACCTCGACGCGTGAGGCGCGGGCATGCCGGAAGGTGTTGGACAGTGCCTCCCTCAGGGCGGCGATGAGGTTCTTGCCGGCGAGTTCCCCGACGAGCGAGTCGACGGGTCCCAGGAAGCGGTGCGCCGGCTTGAAGCCCAGGGGCACGGCCGCCATGTTGATCTCCCGCAGCACCCGGGCCCGCAGCCCGGAAGGGGCCTCGGCCGGCTCCTGCTGCAACGCGAAGATGGCCGTGCGAATCTCCTGGATGGTCACGTCCAGCTCGTCGACGGCCCGTCCGACCCCGGCCCTCACCCCGGGGACCGGCGAGCGCCGCTGGGCACGCTCCAGCATCATGCCCGTGGCGAACAGCCGCTGGATGACCAGGTCATGGAGGTCCCGGGCGATCCGGTCCCGGTCCTCGTAGACGGCGAGCCGTTCCCGGTCACGCTGGGCCTCGGCCATCTTGAGAGCCAGCGCGGCCTGCGCGGCGAACTGTGTGGCCAGCGTCCGCTCCCCCTCCGTGAACGGCCGCTCGCCCCGCCTCCGGGGGATGGCGAGCGCGCCCAGCACCCGTCCGCCGCTGCGCAGGGGCAACAGCATGTGGGGTCCGAACTGATCCGCCAGCCTGGTGATCATGCGCGGGTCGGTGGCCGCGTCGTCCATGAAGACCGCCTCACCCCTGAGGAGAGCGGCGACGACGGGGCTGTGGCGCGGGATGATCACGCCGAGGGAAGCGGACGGCTCGTCACCGGAGACGGCAACGATCTCCAGGCCTCCGTCCGCGGCCGGCAGCATGACGATCCCCGCGGCGGATTCGGCGAGCCGACGGGTCTGCTCGGCGACGACGGCCAGGGCGTCATCGGCGTCCCCACCCGACAGCAGGGCGGTGGTGACCGCCACCGAACCGTCGATCCACCGTTCGCGCTGCCGCGCGGCCTCGTACATCCGCGCGTGGCCGATGGCGATCCCGGCCTCCGTGGCGAGCACGCTCAGCATGTGCAGGTCGTCCTCGCCGAACGGTGCTCCGCCCCGCTTCTCCGCCACATACAGGTTCCCGAAGACCTCGCCCTGGACGCGGATCGGAACTCCGAGGAACGCCCGCATCGACGGGTGTCCGGGCGGAAGTCCGGCGGAACGCGGATCGGCCGAGAGGTCGGCCAGCCTGATGGGGACCGGATCCCGGATCAGCGCACCCAGAAGGCCGGTCCGGCCGTCCGGCTGCCGTCCGATGGTACGAGCGACCTCTTCCGGAACCCCGTGGGTGACGAAGGCGGAGAGGCTTTCACCCGGTTCGTCGACCACGCCGATGGCCGCGTAGCGGGCGTGGGTCAGCTCGGCCGCGGTCTCGCAGATGCGGTCGAGGGTGGAACTGAGCTCCAGGCCCGTGCCGACGGACCGCGTGGCCTCCAGCAGCTGCGGGACCCGTGCGGTCAGTTCCGCGGCGAGCCCCTGAAGGCTTCCGTTCTCCTGCGTCGCCGCTTCGGGCGAGTCCTTCGGAGCCTGCTCGGGCATGAACCGAGCCTAATGAGGGCATACCGGTCCGGAAAGTCGGGCGTTCAGCCGGCCCATCTCGTCAGAGCCGCGCCGGGTGCCGACGGGGCGCTGAACCGATGCCACCACCCTGCACCACCGGTTCAGGGCCGCGTCGGCACCGCCAACCGGTCCGCCCCGACCGTTCGTGCCGTCCCCGCCTTCATCAGCACCGGTTCCCGCTCGCGTTCGAGCATCCGTCGCAGCGGCCCGTCCTGCGTGGCCAGAGCTGCGTACGGCCCCTGCTGCACCACTCTGCCGCCGTCCAGCACCAGGATTTCGTCCACGGCGTCGAGTCCGGCCAGCCGGTGCGTGATCAGCACGGTCGTCCGGCCCCGCGTTGCGGCCAGCAGGTCCGCGGTGAGAGCGTCCGCCGTCGCCAGGTCGAGGTGCTCCGCCGGCTCGTCCAGGACGAGGACGGGGAAGTCGGCGAGGAGCGCCCTGGCCAGCGCGAGCCGCTGCCGCTGTCCGCCGGAGAGCCGGGCACCGTGTTCGCCCACCAGGGTGTCCAGGCCGTCCGGCAGCGACTGCGCCCAGCTGAGCAGCCGGGCCCCGGCAAGTGCGTCCCTCAACTCGTCGTCGGTCGCACCGGTGCGGGCGAGCCGCAGATTCTCCCGGATGGAACTGTCGAAGACGTGCGCGTCCTGGGCGCACAGTCCGACGAACGTACGGACCGTGTCCCCGTCCAGGGCGGACGCCTCGACCCCGCCGAGACGGTACGTCCCCTCCCTGGCGTCCAGGAAGCGGAGCAGGACCTGCGCGAGCGTCGTCTTCCCCGAGCCGGACGGACCCACGACGGCCACCCGCTTCCCGGTGGTCAACGTCAGGTCGACAAAGTGCAGGGCGTCACGCTCCGCCCCCTCGTACCGGGCCGACAGCCCCCGTACGGCGAGCGGGAAGGGCGAGACGGGGGCCTTGGCCGGTACGGCGGGTTCCTCGACCGGCACCGGCGCGTCCAGGACCTCGTGGACCCGCTCCGCGCTGCGCTTGATCCGCTGGCGGTACTGCACGGCGAGCGGCAGGCCCGTCACGGCCTCGAAGGCCGCGAGCGGAGTGAGGACGACGACGGCGAGCTCCAGGCCCGCCAGCCGGCCGTCGTACACCGCCGGAAGCGCGACGGCCGCCGCGCCCACCACGGTGAGTCCGCAGATCAGGGCGGTGAGACCCCCGCCGAGTGCGGTCGCGGTCGCCCCGCGGGAGACGATCCGGGTGAGTGCGGTGTCGGCCCCGCGCACGAGCTCCTTGCGCTCGGGCAGCGCCCCCGCGACGGTCAGTTCGGCCGTCCCCGCGAGCAGATCGGTGATCCGGACGGCCAGCGCGGACCGTGCGGGCGACAGCCGGCGCTCGGCATGCCGGGCGCACGCGCCGCTCACCAGCGGCACGCCCACGCCGGCGAGGAGCAGGCCGACGGCCAGCACGGCGCCCGCCTCCGGGAGCACCCAGCCGGTGAATCCGACGGCCGCCGTCCCGACCGCGACCGCTGTTCCCGCGGGCAGCAGCCAGCGCAGCCAGTAGTCCTGCAGCGCGTCCACATCGGAGACGAGCCGGGACAGCAGGTCACCGCGCCGTGTCCTCCGCAGACCGGCGGGCGCGATGCGTTCGAGCCCTCGGTACACAGCGACCCTTAGCTCCGCGAGCATCCTGAGCACCGCGTCGTGGGACACCAGACGCTCGGCGTAGCGGAATACCGCCCGCCCGATTCCGAAGGCGCGGGTCGCGGTGACGGCGACCATCAGATAGAGCACCGGGGGCTGTTCGGACGCGCGGGAGATCAGCCATCCGGAGACGGCCATGAGGCCGACGGACGAACCCACGGCGAGGCTGCCCAGCAGCAGGGCCAGACCCAGCTTGCCGTGCTGGGCACCCGCGGCCTCCCGGACGCGGGCGAGCACCCGGCCGCCGGTCCGGGGAGCGGTGTCCTTCAGTACCTCGGGCCCGACCGGCTCGTCTGCGGCCCGCGCCAGCGATCCGGCACGGCCGGCCGGTCCCCGCGCCGTCACCGCACCGGCGACGGACGGCCCGGCCGCCCGGGGCTCCAGCGTCACCACCCGGTCCGCGACCGGGAGCAGTGCCGGACGGTGCACGACCAGCAGCACCGTGCGTCCCGCCGCCAGCCTCCGTACGGCGTCGACGATGCCCGCTTCCGTCTCCCCGTCCAGGCTCGCCGTCGGCTCGTCGAGCAGCAGCAGGGGCCGGTCGGCGAGGAATGCCCTGGCCAACGCGATCCGTTGCCGCTGTCCCGCGGACAGTCCGGCTCCGTCCTCGCCCAGCGGGGTCCGCAGCCCGTCCGGCAGCCCCGCCACGAACTCGTACGCCCCCGCCTCCGTCAGCGCCGTCGTGACCGCGTCGTCGTCCGCGTCCGGGCGCGCCAGGCGTACGTTCTCCGCGATCGTTCCGGCGAACAGGTGCGGACGCTGGGGGACCCACGCGATCTGCTCGCGCCAGCGTTCGGCGGAGAGGTCGGCCAGGTCGGTCCCGCCGACCCGCACCCGGCCCTCGTCGGGCACCGTGAATCCGAGCAGCACGTTCAACAGCGTGGACTTGCCGACCCCGCTGGGGCCGACCAGTGCGACGGTCTCCCCGGGTTCCACCAACAGCGACACCGAATCCAGGGAGGGTTCGGTACGGCCGTCGTGCCGGACCGTTACGCCCTCCAGCTCCAGCCGCGGCGACTGCGGTACATCCTGGGTGCCACCGGCCGGAGGCTCGGTCTCCAGCACCGCGAAGATCTCCTCCGCCGCCGCGAGCCCCTCCGCCGCCGCGTGGTACTGGGCCCCGACCTGGCGGATCGGCAGATACGCCTCGGGCGCCAGGATGAGGATGACCAGTCCGGTGTAGAGGTCGAGTTCACCGTGGACCAGCCGCATACCGATCGTCACGGCGACCAGCGCCACGGACAGGGTCGCCAGCAGCTCCAGGGCGAAGGAGGACAGGAACGCGATCCGGAGCGTCTTCAGGGTGGCCTGGCGGTACTGCGACGTGATGGTGCGGATCGACTCGGCCTGCGCCTTGGCCCGCCCGAAGACCTTGAGGGTCGGCAGCCCGGCGACCACGTCGAGGAAGTGGCCGGAAAGCCGCGAGAGCAGCTGCCACTGACGGTCCATCCGGGACTGGGTGGCCCAGCCGATCAGGATCATGAAGAGCGGGATGAGTGGCAGGGTCACCACGATGATCGCGGCCGAGACCCAGTCCTCGGTGACGATCCTGGCCAGGACCGCCACCGGCACCACGATCGCGAGCCCGAGCTGCGGGAGGTAGCGCGAGAAGTAGTCGTCGAGCGCGTCGACGCCCCGGGTGGCCAGAGCGACCAGCGAACCGGTACGCCGGCCGCTCAGCCATTCCGGGCCGAGCTCCGTGGCCCGCTCCATCAGCCGGCCGCGCAGCTCGGACTTGACCGCGGCGCTCGCCCGGTAGGCGGCCAGTTCGGTGAGCCAGGCCACGAGGGCCCGGCCCAGCGCGACGGCAACGAGCAGGAGCAGAGGGGTGCGGAGCCCGTCGACGGTCAGGCCGTCCTCGAATCCGCCCACCACCACCTCGGCGATGAGCATGGCCTGAGCGATGACCAGGGCCGCTCCGACCAGCCCGAGTCCCACCACGGCCGCGAGGAAGAAGCGGGTGGCGCGGGCGTAGCGGAGAAGGCGCGGGTCGATCGGTTTCACGTGAAACAGCTCCCCGGTGAGCTCGTGTCGTTCGGATGCTCGGTGAGCGCCTGGACGCGCTCGTGCGAGTTCGGTGCGGTTCGGTCCTGCTGAAACAAGCGCGGCGACGACAGTCGCGCGGCTGCGGCAGTCGCGCGGCTGCGGCAGTCGCGCGGGTCGAGCAACCGTGCGAGTCGGGTGCACGCGCGGTTCGGCGCGCGCACCCGGTTCGCGTCTCAGTGCGCGTCGGCGATGTGCTGGGTGCCGATGCGCTTGCGGAACACCCAGTACGTCCAGCCCTGGTACAGCAGCACCACCGGAGTGGCGATGCCGGCGCACCAAGTCATGATCTTGAGGGTGTAGGGGGTGGACGAGGCGTTGGTGACCGTGAGGTTCCAGGCGTCGTTCAGCGAGGACGGCATGACGTTCGGGAAGAGCGTCAGGAAGAGCATCGCCACGGCCGCCGCGATGGTCAGGCCCGAGAGCGCGAAGGACCAGCCCTCGCGTCCCGCCGCGATGGCTCCGATCGCCCCCACCAGCGACACCACGGCGATGACCATCGCCAGCAGGCTCCAGCTGTCACCGTTCTCCGCCTGGGTCCAGATCAGGAAGCCCAGCGCGAGCACGGCGGTGACCGGACCGAGCTCGAGCGCCAGCTTGCGCGCCCGCCCCCGGATGTCGCCGACGGTCTTGAGCCCGGCGAACACCGCGCCGTGGAAGGTGAAGAGGGACAGCGTGACCAGCCCGCCCAGGAGGGCGTACGGGTTGAGCAGGTCCCAGAGATTGCCGACGTACTCCATGTCGGCGTCGATCTTCACGCCTCGGACGATGTTCCCGAAGGCCACGCCCCAGAGCAGGGCCGGGATCAGCGAGGTCCAGAAGATCGCGTGCTCCCAGTTGGTCTGCCAGCGCTCCTCAGGCCGCTTGGCCCGGTATTCGAAGGCCACCCCGCGCACGATCAGGCAGAGCAGGATGACCAGCAGCGGGAGGTAGAACCCGGAGAACAGCGTCGCGTACCACTCGGGGAACGCGGCGAAGGTCGCGCCGCCGGCACTGAGCAGCCACACCTCGTTCCCGTCCCAGACGGGCCCGATCGTATTGATCAGGACGCGCCGTTCCTTGCGGTCGCGGGCGAGCAGCTTGGTCAGGACCCCGATACCGAAGTCGAATCCCTCCAGGAAGAAGTAGCCGGTCCAGAGGACGGCGATGAGCACGAACCAGACGTCGTGGAGTTCCATCTCTCAGCTCCGCTGTTCTCAGTAGGAGAAGGCCATGGGCCGGTCGGCGTCGTCCTCGTCATGGCCGCCGATCCTGGTGGGCGGATTGAGGTCGGCCTCCGTGAGTTCGGGTGGCCCTGCCTTGACGTACTTCAGGAGCAGCTTGACCTCGACCACCGCGAGCACCGCGTACAGCGCGGTGAAGATGATCATCGAAGTGAGGACCTCGCCCTGCGAGACACCGGGGGAGACCGCGTCACGGGTCTGGAACACGCCGTAGACGACCCAGGGCTGGCGTCCCATCTCCGTGAAGATCCATCCCCAGGAGTTGGCGATCAGCGGGAAGAGCATCGTCCACAGGGCGGTGAGCCAGTAGAGCCTGGTCAGCTTCGGACTCAGCGCCTTGTTCCTGAAGAGCACCAGATACGGCACCTCGTCCTCACCGGTGCGCAGTGCCGGTGGTAGCAGGAACCTCCGCCGGGTCAGCCACAACCCCAGCATCCCGAGCCCGAAGGACGCCATGCCGAAGCCGATCATCCAGCGGAAGCTCCAGAAGGCGACCGGGATGTTGGGCCGGTAGTCACCCGGGCCGTACGTCTCCACCAGTTGTTCGTTGATGTCGTTGATGCCCGGGACGTACGAGTCGAAGCTGTAGTCCGAGAGGAAGGACAGTATTCCGGGGACGGAGACCTCGACGGTGTTGTGGCCCTCGGCCACGTCGCCCACCGCGAAGAGCGAGAAGGGCGCGCCTTCCTCGCCCTCCCACAGCGCCTCGGCAGCGGCCATCTTCATCGGCTGCTGCTCGAACATCACCTTGCCGAGGGTGTCGCCGCTGACGGCCGTGAGCGCGCCCGCGGCCACCACCGTGACCAGTCCCAGCCGCAACGAGGTCCGCATCACCCGGATGTGCTTCTTGCGGGCCAGGTGAAAGGCGGATATGCCGACCATGAAGGCGCCGCCGACCAGGAACGCCGCCGTGATGGTGTGGAAGAACTGGGCGAGCGCGGTGTTCTGGGTGAGCACCTGCCAGAAGTCCGTGAGCTCGGCACGGCCGCGCTCCTCGTTGATGCGGTAGCCGACCGGGTGCTGCATCCAGGAGTTGGCGGCCAGGATGAAGAAGGCGGAGAGGATGGTTCCGATGGAGACCATCCAGATACAGGCGAGATGGATCTTCTTCGGCAGCTTGTCCCAGCCGAAGATCCACAGCCCGATGAACGTGGACTCGAAGAAGAACGCGATCAGCGCCTCGAAGGCGAGCGGGGCTCCGAAGACGTCACCGACGAACCGCGAGTAGTCGGACCAGTTCATGCCGAACTGGAACTCCTGGACGATGCCGGTGACCACGCCCATGGCGATGTTGATCAGGAAGAGCTTGCCCCAGAACTTCGTGGCCCTGAGGTACTTCTCGTTGTCCGTGCGCACCCAGGCGGTCTGCAGGCCGGCTGTGAGCGCGGCGAGAGAGATCGTCAATGGGACGAACAGGAAGTGGTAGACGGTGGTGATGCCGAACTGCCATCGAGCCAGAGTCTCTGGTGCCAGCGCTAGATTCACGCCCATTTCTCCTTGCGTCGCCGTGATCACAGCCGCAGCTCGCCCCATCCATTCCTGTTGATCACGGGAGAAAACGGGGCACGCTTGTGAACGCGTTCACATTCACAAGCAATTATGGCGCACACGGATTCGAGGTGTTCGAGCGGGGGGTGGTTTCCGGCCACGCCCGACCGAGCCACCCGAAATCGGACGTCACCGCGCGGGAGCGGAAGCGGGCAGCACGACGGCCCCACACCTCGCCGTCCGAGGTCCGGGGCCGTCGTGGCACGGGCGGCCGGAGGCCGCTCGCACGCGTCCTACAACTCCTCGCGGTACGCCCCCGCCACCTTCAGGAACAGGTCGTTGGCCTCGGTCTCCCCGACCGTGACCCGCACACCCTCGCCCGCGAACGGCCGGACCACCACGCCCGCCCGCTCGCACTCCCCGGCGAAATCGAGCGTGCGGTCGCCGAGCCGCAGCCAGACGAAGTTGGCCTGGGACTCCGGGACGGTCCACCCCTGCCGCACCAGCCCCTCGTACACCCGGGTGCGCTCGCACACCAGCGCGCCGACCCGCCCTAGCAGTTCGTCCTCGGCCCGCAGCGAGGCGACCGCCGCGTCCTGCGCGACCTGGCTGACTCCGAAGGGGACGGCAGTCTTGCGCAGTGCCGCGGCCACCGGCTCGTGCGCCACCGCGAAGCCGACCCGGAGGCCCGCCAGGCCGTACGCCTTGGAGAAGGTCCGGAGCACCGCCACATTGGGCCGGTCCCGGTAGATCTCGATGCCGTCCGGCACGTCCGCGTCCCGGACGAACTCCCTGTACGCCTCGTCGAGCACCACCAGCACGTCCTCGGGCACCCGGTCCAGGAAGCGCTCCAGCTCCGCCCGGCGCACCGCGGTGCCCGTCGGGTTGTTCGGGTTGCAGACGAAGATCAGGCGTGTGCGGTCGGTGATCGCGTCGGCCATCGCGTCGAGGTCGTGCACATCACCGTCGGTCAGCGGCACCTTGACCGACGTGGCTCCGCTGACCTGGGTGATGATCGGGTACGCCTCGAAGGAGCGCCAGGCGTAGATGACCTCGTCGCCCGGGCCCGAGGTGGCCTGCAGCAGTTGTTGCGCGACGCCGACCGAGCCGGTGCCGGTGGCGAGGTGCGCGAGGGGCACCCCGAACCGGTCTGCCAGCTCGTTCATCAGGCCGGTGCACGCCATGTCCGGGTACCGGTTGAAGTGGGCGGCCGCGGCGAGTGCCGACTCCATCACCCCCGGCAGCGGGGGGTACGGGTTCTCGTTGGAGGACAGCTTGAAGGCGACCGGCCCTTCGGCCGACGCCGGCTTCCCCGGCACATAGGCAGGGACGCCGTCCAGCTCGGCGCGCAGTTTGGGGCTCGTCTCGCTCACCGCAGGTCCTCCTCGACCATCCGCACATCAATACTGCTCACCTTATGAGGATTGGGCGCCCTTGCGAATGGCCCGGTGCGGAAAACGCCCTTCCTGCGGCGAAGCGCCGGTGATGCGGGGGACCCGGCCCGGCCTCCGGAGGGGGAGCGCTGCCCGTCCTGGCGCGCGCCGGTGGCTCACTCCGTGGCGCGCATCCCCCGAAGAGGTGAGTTGAGACCTCTTCGAGACATGAACCATTTAGCAGGTCCACGCACGCCGACGCATGACACATCGACGTCCGAGCTATCAACGCCCTTGATTTGCAAGGCATTTAACCTTTAATGATCATGCAGAAACGTGCCTGTCAACGGGTGCGTATGCGCCCGTCCCCACCCCCCACCGGAGCCCTACTATCGGCTCGCCATGACAGCAGCAGGGAAGCACCAGGTGAGCCGGACAGAGACACCCCGGCGCAGCGGCCGGCCGGGACGGGCGGGCATCCGGGATGTTGCCGCAGCGGCCGGAGTCTCCATCACGACCGTCTCCGACGCGCTCAACGGCAAGGGCAGGCTCCCGGATGCCACCCGCCGCCACGTCCGCGAGGTCGCCGAGCGGCTGGGCTATCGCCCGTCCGCCGCGGCCCGAACCCTCCGTACCGGCAAGTCGGGGCTCATCGGCCTGACCGTGACCACGTACGGGGATGAACCTTTCACCTTCACCGAATTCGCGTACTTCGCGGAAATGGCGAGAGCCGCCACCTCGGCGGCGCTCGCCCGCGGCTACGCCCTCGTCATCCTGCCCGCCACCTCACGCCACGACGTCTGGTCGAACGTCGCCCTCGACGGCACGGTCGTCATCGACCCCTCCGACCAGGACCCCGTGGTCACCGAACTCGTCCGGCAGGGCCTGCCGGTGGTGTCCGACGGCCGCCCGGCCGGGACCCTGCCCGTCACCGCCTGGGTCGACAACGACCACCGGGCTGCCGTGCTCGACCTCCTCGACCACCTCGCCGCCGCGGGAGCCCGCCGTATCGGGCTGCTGACCGGCACCACCACCGACACCTACACCCGCCTCTCCACCACCGCCTACCTCCACTGGTGCGAGCGGGTCGGCCAGGATCCGGTCTACGAGTCCTACCCGGCCCACGACCCCTGCGCGGGCGCGGTCGCAGCCGACCGCCTCCTCGCCCGCCCGGACCGCCCCGACGCCGTCTACGGGCTCTTCGACCCCAACGGCACCGATCTCCTGGCAGCGGCCCGCCGCTACGGCCTGCGGGTCCCCGAGGACCTGCTGCTGGTCTGCTGCAGCGAGTCCACCGTGTACGCGTCGACCGAGCCGCCCATCACGACGCTCTCGCTCAAACCGCGCAGGATCGGCACGGCGGTCGTCCAGCTCCTCATCGACGCCATCGAAGGGGTCGAGCACGACGGTCCGGTGGAGCAGGTGATACCGACGGAACTCATCGTCCGGACCTCCTCGCAACGGCGTCCGCCCCGCACCACGGTCAGCGCGCCGCGCTCACCCGCGGGGGACTGATCGGATTAATCCGGATCAAACGGTCGGTGAACCATGTGTGCGCCCGGATTCACCACCCCTGGTGCGTCACACAGCACGATCCGCATTCCTATGATGGGCGCACGACACCGCGGACCACCTCTACCAGGCACGGCCCGTCAGGTGTACGGCTGCGCGACGGTGGTGGAGGGGTCGATGACTCAGGGGGCCGGTCAGGGACCCGTAGTGCGGACAGCGACGTTGCGCGACTTCCGCGTACCGCCGTATGCGCAGGCGCCGTTGTCGCCCCTGCCGCATCCCGGCAACGCCATCGTGGGCGACGAGCCCCCGGAGGGGTACACGCCGACCGAGCGCGATCTTCCGGTGATCAGTCGCGGGGACACCGTCCAGGTGCGGACCGTGCCGGAGACGCGACCGGTCGCCGGCGGGGAGCGCGGGCCGCTGTACGTCGTCGGAGACGTGCACGGCTATCTGGACGAGCTCCTTGCGGCGCTCGGTGAGCAGGGTCTCGTGGACGCCGAGGGCCGCTGGGCCGCCGGCAACACCAGGCTGTGGTTCCTCGGCGACTTCACCGACCGCGGTCCGGACGGCATCGGTGTCATCGACCTCGTCATGCGGCTCTCCGCGGAGGCGGCCGCGGCCGGCGGGTACTGCAAGGCCCTGATGGGCAACCACGAGCTGCTGCTCATCGGCGCGAAGAGGTTCGGCGACACCCCGGTGAACTCCGGCGCGGGAACCGCCACCTTCCAGGCCGCCTGGCTGCTCAACGGCGGCCAGAAAGCCGACATGGAGCGGCTCCAGGACGTCCACCTCCAGTGGATGGCCCGGCTGGACGCGGTCGTGGAGGAGGACGGGCATCTGCTGATGCACTCCGACACCACGGCGTACCTCGACTACGGGTCCACCATCGAGGACGTCAACGACACGGTGCACGCCATTCTCACGCGGAACGACGCCGACGAGTGCTGGGACCTCTTCCGCAAGCTCACCAAGCGGTTCGCCTTCCGTGACGAGGGCGGTGCCGAGGCCGTGCGCGAACTCATGTCGACGTACGGTGGCCGACGCGTCGTCCATGGTCACAGCCCCATTCCGTATCTTCTCGGCGAGGTCGGATCGGAGGAGGGCGAGGACAGCGCACGCCCCGCCGTGGACGGTCCGCACGTGTACGCGGACGGGCTGGCCATCGCGATGGACGGCGGAGTGACCATGGCCGGAAAGCTGTTGGTCGTCGAACTCCCCCTGCGTGACTGACGAACGCCGGGGAAGAGGCATGGCGACCTGACAACGCCGTCTGCTGGGCCTATTTCCGGCAACCCCCTGTCACCCCGTGCGGTAGGCGCTCTACCATCGGCGTATCAGTAAGCAGGCTCTCCTCCGTTTCCGCCCGATCGCCCGGCCCACGCGGTCGATCAGGCCCTACGGAGCATCGGGGGATGCAGATGAAAAGCGCTCCGCACCTGCTGGCCGAGGACCGCCCCGAATACGAGCGGATCCTCGCCGACGCGCTGCGTCACGCCCACGAGCGCCCGGATCTCGACGGAGTCGGGGACCAGCTCAACACGGAACAGCTGCGGACCATGGCACTGAACGCCACGGCCCTGATCACCTCGGCCGCCGCCACCGAGTACACGTACTACGTGAAGGTCCGCGGCGAACTGCGCAGACCGTCCGACCCGACGGACCCGGAGTCCGTCCTCCGGCCCGGCACGGACGAGAACGACCGGACGGGCGCGGGCACCCTCGCGGTGATCACCGCGCTGGCTCCCGTCCTCGCGGGGACCGCGGCCCTGATATTCCTGCTGATCGGCTACCTCCTGAAGGCCTTCAGCCCTTCCCTGGCCTTCGCCGGCACCATGATCGCCGCCGGTTGGTTCTTCGCGGCCGCCGCCGCGGCGGCCACTCTGGTCGCCGCGACAGGACTCCTCGTCACCGCGCTGCGCAACGGTGCCACGGCCCTGCCGGCACCGGACGAGGAGGACGGACTGCCCGAGGACGTGGCACGGGCCAGGGAGGCCTGGCGCCACGCCCTGCTGGAGCGCGGCATCCTGCCCTTCCTCCGGGACGCCCTGGCCGACCCGACCGCGGGGCCCGCCGCACGGACCCCGCACCGTTCACCGAACCGCATCCCGAAGATCGGCTACAGCAGCCCGGACTTCTCCGGGCCGCGGGACGGCCCCTCGGCGGGCACGCGTCCCACCTTCACCAGCCCCGACTTCACCGGTCCGGACTTCGGGGGCCCCGAGCACCAGCCGGAGTGATCCGGCCGGTCGGGTCGAGCCGGTGCCCGAGCCGGGTCCGATGCCCGATCTGGGGCCGATGCCCGATGCGGAGCCGATGCCCGATCCGGAGCCGGGTCCGGAACAGTCACGGCCGGCCTGTCCGCCTTCCGGTACCGTGCGCCGGGCCTGCGGCCCGTACCACCGCGAACGGCAGAGGCCGGGGCAGCTCGCGGCTGCGCCCGGCCTCTGCCGTCGGCGTGCTGTGCTCCGACCCCGTCGGAGCGTCCCGTCAGACTCCCTGCGGAGCCAGCTTGGGGTTGGCGCCGTACTCGTTCGCCTCACGCGCACCCTCGATGCACGTGAAGACGAGAAGGACGATGCCGCCGACGAGCGGCACGAAGGCGATCAGGAACCACCAGCCGGAGCGGCCCGTGTCGTGCAGGCGGCGCACGATGACGGCGAGCGAGGGGACCAGGGTGGCGAGGATGTAGATGCCGTACGGGATCTGGCTCTCGATGGCGACGCCGAGCCCGGCCAGGACCACGGCCACGATCGCGTTGAAGAGCACGAACATCCAGTACTCCTTGCGGCGCGCACGCCCGCTGAAGCCCGCGTAGTTCTTGAGTACGCCCAGGTACCAGTTCACTGTGATTCCCTCCCCTGGCGCCCCGTGTTCGGGACGCACATTCTTTCGGCCAAGCACAGCGGAAGGTAAGGCACAGATAAGGAACCGGTCAAGCGCAGGAAGACACCCGGCGAAACGTACATCTACCTGCCACGCTTCCGTGTCCTTACCGTCTCCGAACACCGCCTGAAACCAAGGCAGGAGAGGTCTTAACGCCTTAAATAGGCCATTGTTCATGCGATCCAGGATGTATGCGTACAACCTGATGAACAGCCCAACGGCGCTGCCCCCGGGGGCATGTTGCCCAGGACAGCGCCGTCGAACACACCCGCGCGCACCCCGCCCGCCGGACGCCCGGCAAGCGCGCCGGACTCAGTCCGCGATCGGCAGGTAGACCCTGTTTCCGGCCGCCGCGAACTCCTTGGACTTCTCCGCCATCCCGGCCTCGATGTCGGCCTGTTCGCCCCCGTGCTCCCGCCGGATGTCGTGGGAGATCTTCATCGAGCAGAACTTGGGGCCGCACATCGAGCAGAAGTGCGCGGTCTTCGCCGGCTCGGCCGGCAGCGTCTCGTCATGGAACTCCCGTGCCGTGTCCGGGTCGAGCGCCAGGTTGAACTGGTCCTCCCAACGGAACTCGAACCGTGCGTCCGACAAGGCGTCGTCCCACTCCTGCGCCCCGGGATGCCCCTTGGCCAGGTCCGCCGCGTGCGCGGCGATCTTGTAGGTGATGACACCCGTCTTCACGTCGTCCCGGTTGGGCAGCCCCAGGTGCTCCTTGGGCGTGACGTAGCAGAGCATCGCCGTGCCCCACCAGGCGATCATGGCCGCCCCGATGCCCGAGGTGATGTGGTCGTACGCGGGCGCGACATCGGTGGTCAGCGGGCCGAGCGTGTAGAACGGCGCCTCCTCGCAGATCTCCTGCTGGAGGTCGATGTTCTCCTTGATCTTGTGCATCGGGACGTGCCCGGGGCCCTCGATCATCGTCTGGACACCGAACCGCTTGGCCACGGTGTTGAGCTCGCCGAGCGTCCGCAGTTCGGCGAACTGCGCCTCGTCGTTGGCGTCGGCGATGGAACCGGGGCGCAGCCCGTCCCCGAGCGAGTACGTCACGTCGTAGGCCGCGAGAATCTCGCACAGCTCCTCGAAGTGCTCGTAGAGGAACGATTCCTTGTGATGCGCGAGGCACCACGCCGCCATGATCGAGCCGCCGCGGGAGACGATGCCGGTCTTGCGACGGGCGGTCAGCGGGACGTACGGGAGACGGACACCGGCGTGCACCGTCATGTAGTCGACGCCCTGCTCGGCCTGCTCGATGACGGTGTCCTTGTAGATCTCCCAGGTCAGCTCCTCCGCCCGGCCGTCGACCTTCTCGAGGGCCTGGTAGAGGGGGACGGTGCCGATGGGCACGGGGGAGTTGCGCAGGACCCACTCACGCGTGGTGTGGATGTTGCGGCCGGTGGACAGGTCCATGACCGTGTCGGCGCCCCACTTGGTGGCCCACGTCATCTTGTCCACCTCCTCCTCGATGGAGGAGGTGACCGCGGAGTTGCCGATGTTCGCGTTGACCTTCACAAGGAACCGCTTACCGATGATCATCGGCTCGATCTCCGGGTGGTTCACATTGGCCGGCAGGACCGCCCTGCCCGCCGCGATCTCCTCACGCACGACCTCCGGTTCGACGTTCTCCCGGATCGCCACGTACTCCATCTCCGGGGTGATCTCACCCCGACGGGCGTACGCGAGCTGGGTGACCGGCTGCCCGTCGCGGCTGCGGCGGGGCTGCCGGGGACGGCCGGGGAAGACCGCGTCGAGGTTGCGCAGGCCGCCTCGCGGCGAGGTGTGCTTGAGCCCGTCGTCCTCAGGGCGCGCGGGCCGGCCGGCGTACTCCTCGGTGTCCCCGCGCCCGATGATCCAGTTCTCCCTGAGTGGGGCGAGACCGCGCCGGACATCGGTCTCGGTGGTGGGATCGGTGTACGGCCCCGACGTGTCGTACAGCGTCACGTCCTCGCCGTTGGTGAGGTGCACCTGACGGACCGGCACCCGGAGGTCCGGGCGCGAGCCCTGGACGTATCCCTTGTGCCAGCCGATGGACTTCCCGGCCTCGCCGTCCGCCGCATTCCGGTCGTTCTGCGCATTCTGCTGCGAGGCAGGCGTGCGTGCGTCCGCTGTGGTCATGAGACCTACTCCCTACGCCGGCATTACCCGGTAACAGGTTCGTCGGTCGGCGCAGCGTGTCCCGTACGGATGTACGGAGGTCAGCGCCCTCTCAGCCCGGTGCTCCGAGCTCCCGCGTGTGCAAAGGTGCCCCCACGCTAGCGTCCCTTCTGGCGTGCTGGCCAGAGGGCCTCCCCCGTTCTTGGGATGATCGGCGGGTGACGTCCCCCCGAAGCGCCCCCGAACCCCACGGCCCCGCATCCGGCAGCACCGAGAGTCATGCGCACGGCCACTCACACAGCCACGGCCCTGCCGCACCCGTGTCCAAGCACCTTCGCAAGGTCATCGCAGCCGTGCTGATCCCGTTCGCCACCGCGGTTCTCGTCGGCCTCGTGGCGTTCTGGCCCGGCGGCGCCCCCGACCACGAGCGCACCGGCGTCGGCTTCGACCGGCAGACCCAGGACGGCAAGGTGGTGAAGGTCGTCGACGTCGACTGCGCGGCCGTGAACGCCGCGCAGGTGCCACCGACCGGAGACACCTCGACGCCCTCGGGGCGTGAGGCCGTCAACGAGCAGTCGGGGGAGTGCAAGAAGGCCACGGTCGAGGTGACGACCGGTGACGAGAAGGGCCGTACGTTCGTCGAGGTCATCCAGCCCGACGCCCCCAGGCAACTGCGGGAGGGGCAGGGCGTGGTCGTGGCGTACGCACCTGACGCGCCCCGCGACCTGCAGTACTCGGTGACGGATGTGGACCGCTCGTTCCCGATGGCCCTGCTGGCGGGCATCTTCGCCCTGGCGGTGATCGCGGTGGGCAGGATGCGCGGGCTGATGGCGCTGATCGCGCTGGCGGTGTCGTTCGCCGTGCTGACCCTGTTCATCCTGCCGGCGATCCTGCAGGGCTCGAACCCGCTGGTGGTCGCGGTGATCGGGGCCAGCGCCATCATGCTGATCGCGCTCTACACCTGCCACGGGCTGACGGCCCGGACGTCCGTCGCCGTCATCGGGACGCTCATCTCCCTGCTGCTGATCGGGTTGCTGGGTTCACTCTTCATCGGCTGGGCGAGCCTCAGCGGCAACACCGACGACAACACCGGTCTGATCCACGGCCTGTATCCGGAGATCGACATGAGCGGCCTGCTGCTGGCAGGCATCATCATCGGCTCACTCGGTGTGCTCGACGACGTGACCGTCACCCAGACGTCGGCGGTCTGGGAGCTGCACCAGGCGGACCCGGCGATGGGCGTACGCGGCCTCTACCGGGCGGGCATCAGAATCGGCCGCGACCACATCGCCTCGGTCGTCAACACGCTCGTCCTCGCCTACGCGGGCGCGGCGCTGCCCCTGCTGCTGCTCTTCTCGATCGCCCAGAGCAGTGTCGGGGCAGTGGCCAACAGCGAGCTGGTCGCGATGGAGATCGTCCGGACCCTGGTCGGATCGATCGGGCTGGTCGCCTCGGTGCCGGTGACGACGGCGCTCGCGGCCCTGGTGGTCTCCGCGGACCGCACGGGGCTCGGCGCGGAAGCCGAAGCTCCTGCACCCGTGCGGACCGGGAGGGGCCGACGCCGTAAGGCATGAGAGCGGACGCCGGACACGCCCCGGATCGCCGTTCGCAGTGGTCCACCGCCCGGATCAAGGGCTCGCCCGGCCGGGGATCCCATGTCCTCGGCCATGGATCCCCATTCGTCAGCCGGCGTTCTGCTCCTTGGCGAGGATGCGGCCGAGGGCCTCTTCGAGGTTGCCGTCGAAGTCACCCAGCGTGTGCTCCTGTCCCAATGGCACCAGCTTGTCCGTCCGGTCGAGAAATGCCACAAGGGGGGCCGTGCCTGCGCGGAAGAGCGCACGGTCCGTGCCGACCTGGAGGCGGATGTGCACGTCCGAAAGCCCTTCGGGCTCGGTCGGACCGATGTGCACATCGCCGTCACCGCTCGGGCTGTTGAGACCGTCGAGCAGCAGCTCACGGCCGAATGCCCAGGTGACGGGGGCGTCACCCGGCAGGTGGAAGGTCATCCGGATCGCGTACGGATCGCTCACCTCGTACCGGAGCTCCACCGGAATACGGAACGAGAGCTCCTCGGAGACGAGGAAGCTCATCATGACCTCTGCTTGAACCGACTCGCGCATCGTTCAACCCCGCAGTAGATGAATCTGGCCAGGAATGATCCCCCATGGCCCTATTGACGCCATCGTGGTGCACGCGATAGCAGATCACAAGGAGTGATTTTTCAGATACTGATAGAGAACACGAACGAGCGCAAGAGAGTGGTCACTTCGCAGCGTAGTTGTTCGACTGCAGCGAGCAACCGTTCCTCTTGGTCCAGGGGTAGGGAAACAGCCATCGCCGCCACAGCGGGACCCACAGTGATCGGAATGGCCGCGCAGACCGTTCCCAGCACGTATTCCTGTCGCTCGATGACAGGTTCCGTACGTTTCATCGATCGGAGCCGGTCGAGGAACATGTCGCGGTCCCGTACGGAGTAACGCGTCAGCTGCTGGACCGGGTGCCGGTCCAGATAGTCCTCGCGCGCCTTCTCGTCGAGCTGGGCCAACAGGCACTGCCCGAGGGCGTGGGCATAACCCGTCTCGCTGAAGGAGGCCCACTCGTCCACGGCGGGAGCGGCGGGTGTATCGGCCACCGCGATGATCTCGATCTCCCCCTCCCTGAAGAGGGCGCAGTACACAGGCGTACCGATGGCCTTCGCCCAGTGTGCGAGCGAGTCGACGATCACACCGGGGCGGGCGATCGGCGGCCTGCCGCCGGCCAGTCGTTCGGCTGCGGCGCCGAACAGGAAGACGCCGTTCTCCCTGCGGAGATAGCCCTCATGGGTCAGGGTGCGCAGCAGGTGGTAGGCCGTGGGAAGGGGGAGCCCGGCTTCCCGCGCGAGCTGTTTCGCGGGCGCCCCGTCCCGATGGGCACCCACAGCCTCCAGCAGCCTCAACGCCCGTTGAACCGAACCGATCAAGGTCGGGGCAGCGGAACTCGATGCCGTGGTCACAGGTCACCCCCAGGCATGGTGACGGGCGTTCAGCCCTCCCGCGGGGGCCGCCCCCGCGGGCCCGCCGCGAGCCTGAGGTCCAAGGACCGGACGGTCGCACAAACCACTGAGCAGAATGGTGACGGACGGTCACTTCCCAGCCGGCGGCAGCGGTACGCCACTGTATCGGCACGTTCCGTCACGAAGGGGGTTTCGACCTGGACTTAGCTCAGCTGGGCTAATCGCCGTATCGCCGGCCCAGCCACCCTCCCGTCGGACCGAGCGCGATCCGGCGTCCGCCCGCCGTTGCTACCAGTCGCTGCGGGAGGACGACGCCATGAACTTCCGTACGAGGAAGACCAGACCACCGACCAGTACGACGAGGACCAGCAGCTTGAACAGCAGACCGATGACGAACCCGACCACGCTGGCGATCAGACCGCCGAACACGACGATCACGATGAGGGGCACCGCGACCCACTTCACCCACCAGGGCATCCCCGCGAAAATCTCCCGCACGGCCATCGCCTTACCTCGTCTCTGTGAGTTCCTGCCTCGATGCTAGAGGCGTCGGGCGGGCCGGCGGAGGGCCGGTAGCCCTTGAAGTCCCCTGATCGATCCCCTAGGGAACGCCGGCACCGCGGCTCAGCCCTCCGGCGGGGAGAAGACCACCATCACCCGGAGGTCCTCGGTGATGTGGTGGAACTTGTGGGCGGCACCGGCGGGTACGTACACGACGCTCCCCCTGCCCACCTGCGTGGTCTCCGACCCGACCGTGATCGCGGCACGGCCGCTGACGACGAAGTAGACCTCGTCCTGGTTGTGCGGCTGCTGGGGGTCGAGCTCACCGGCGTCCAGCGCGTACAAACCGACGGACATGTTGCGTTCCCGCACGAACTGCAGATAGGCGCCGTCGTTGGCGGCGCGTTCCGCCTCCAGCTCGTCCAGTCGGAATGCCTTCATCGTCGGTCCGCTCCTCGTGCCTGTTGCTCGTGTGTGCTGCCGGTGTCCGCCACCGATCACGTCTGCCACGATCAGACACATGAAGAATTTCGTAGTCAAGACGATCGCCAACGCGGGTGCGCTGGCCGTGGCCATCTGGCTGCTCGCCGACATCACGCTGTCCGGCGGCGACACGGGCCGCAAGGTGCTCACCCTGCTCGTGGTGGCGCTGCTGTTCGGCCTGGTGAATTTCCTCGTCAAGCCCGTGGTCCAGCTCCTCACGCTCCCCCTTTTCATCCTGACGCTCGGCCTGATCACCTTGGTGGTCAACGCCCTGATGCTGATGCTGACCTCATGGCTGGCCGGCCTCTTCGACCTGAGCTTCCACGTCGAAGGCTTCTGGACCGCGGTCCTCGGCGGCCTGATCATCTCCGTCGTCTCCTGGGCGCTGAACGTCGTGCTCCCCGACGAGGACTGACCCACCCCTTACTGACACAGTGCGATCCGGACCGGTGAGAGCCGGAGAGAAAGAAGCGAGGACACGGCATGAGCACCATGGGCGACGGAACACGGGCGGTACGCGCGGGACTGCCCGAACCGGAGCAGTACGGACCCACCCTGCCGGGCCCCGTCTTCGCCGCGCACTTCCACCTGTCCGGCGAGCCCGTCGGCCCCTACACCTACGGCCGGGAGACGAACCCGACGTGGACCCACCTGGAACGGGCCATCGGCGAACTGGAGGCCCCGGGGGAGGAGGTCGAGACCACGGTCTTCGCCTCCGGGATGGCTGCCGTCTCCGCGGTGCTGTTGTCCGTGGCCCGCACCGGCGACATCGTGGTGCTGCCCGACGACGGTTACCAGGCACTCCCCCTGGTGCGGGAACAGCTGGAGGCGTACGGCGTCGAGGTGCGGACCGCCCCCACCGGGGGCGACGCCCAGCTGGAGGCACTCGACGGAGCGAAGCTCCTGTGGATCGAAACGCCATCCAACCCGGGGCTCGACGTCTGTGACGTGCGCCGGCTCGTGGAGGCGGCGCACGCGGCGGGCGCCCTGGTCGCCGTCGACAACACGCTGGCCACACCTCTCGGTCAGCGTCCGCTGGAGCTGGGCGCGGACTTCTCGGTGGCCAGTGACACCAAGGGCATGACCGGCCACGGAGACATCCTGCTCGGCCACGTGACCTGCCGGGATCCGCGACTGACCGCCGGTGTACGGCGCTGGCGGAAGGTCGTCGGCGCGATTCCCGGGCCCATGGAGGCGTGGCTCGCACACCGTTCGCTGTCCACCCTGCAACTGCGCGTCGACCGGCAGTGCTCGACCGCGCTGGTGCTCGCCGAGGCCCTGTCCAAGCGCACGGAGGTGGCGGGGCTGCGGTACCCGGGGCTGCCCGGCGACGCCTCGTACCCGACCGCGGTGCGGCAGATGCGGCGCTTCGGCGCCGTGGTCTCCTTCGTGCTGGCGGACAAGGCGACCGCCGAGCGCTTCCTGGCCGGACTACGGCTGGTCGACGACGCGACGAGCTTCGGCGGCGTACGGTCCACCGCCGAGCGCCGCGCCCGCTGGGGCGGGGACGCCGTGCCGGAGGGCTTCATCCGCTTCTCGGTCGGCGCCGAGGACCCGGCCGACCTGCTGGCGGACGTGGAACGCGCCCTGGACGCGGCCGTCCGCTGAGGCGGGCGCCCCGCGGTCCGGCAGGACCGGTCCGGGACGGGCGTCCCCGTCGACCGGGCCGGTCCTGCTCGGGACGGGTGGTCCGAGTCTCCCCCCTCATGACTCGGCCCACCCCGGTTCCTTGCGGGGAGAACCGCTTGGACAAGGCTAGTTGACTCAGCGTCAGTGTCCAATCACAGTAGCGACAGCCACCTATCGACATATTTATAGTTGTGCGGTTCCGAAGCGTCGCGCGAACGGGAGGGGCGAACCATGGACCTGGCGCTGTTACGCACCTTCGTCACGGTGCACCGGGCCGGATCATTCACCCGGGCCGCCGCTCTCCTCGGGCTGTCCCAGCCCGCCGTCACCTCGCAGATACGCACGCTGGAACGACAGCTGGGCCGACCGCTCTTCCTGCGCAGGGCCCGGGGCGTGACCCCGACCATGGTGGGCGACGAGCTCGCGCACCGGGCCGCGCCCCACCTGGACGCTCTGGTCGAGATCGCCGAGGTCGGGCTCGGCGAGGACTCGGGCGTCCGGACCCTGCATCTGGCCGGTCCCCCGGAGTTCACCGCCGTACGCGCGCTGCCCGCGCTCACCCCGCTGATCGCCCAGGGGCTGGCACTGCGCAGCGTGTTCCTCGCGAATGCGGAGGACGCGCTGGAAGGGCTGGCCGCCGGGCACCACGATCTGGCCATCACCACGGCACGTCCACGGGGCGGACTGCTCACATCGACCCCCCTCTGCGACGAGGAACACGTGCTGGTCGCCGCGCCCCGCTGGGCCGGACGCCTGAGCCCAGGAACGCTGCGCCACAAGGGCTCGGTGGTGCTGGAGCAACTGCCCGTCGTCGAGGTGCACGAAAGCCTCCCCCTGGTCTCCCGCTATTGGACCGCCGTGTTCGACAGCAGTCCCGCCGCGTCCGCCACCGTGATCGCACCCGATCTCCGTGCGGTCCTGGAGTGCGCGGCGGCAGGAGCGGGTCTCGCCGTGCTGCCGCGCTATCTCTGCGAGCACGCACTGGAACGGGGCGAAGTCGTGGCACTGCTCGATCCTCCGGTACCACCGCTGCGGACGTATTTCCTGGTCGTGAGGACCGGCACCATGGCCCTCCCGCACATTGCGCGGGCGCACGAATGGCTGGTGCGTGCTGCCGTCGACTGGTGACCGGTCGGCCTGTAGGAGTTTCGGACCGGCTTTCCCGGGCCACTCTCTTGCCATGACCGAACGTCCTGTGGTCAAGCGCACCGCACGCGCCGTCCTGCTCGACGGCGATGACCTCATCCTGATCAAGCGCACCAAACCCGGGGTCGATCCGTACTGGATCACACCGGGCGGCGGGGTGGAGCCGGAGGACGCCACCGTCGTCGACGCCCTGCACCGTGAGGTCGACGAGGAGCTCGGCGCCAAGATCATCGATGTCGTGCCCTGTTTCGTCGACACCGTGGAACACATCGCGGGCGGCGGGGTGAAGGGCGTGAAGGTGCAGCACTTCTTCGTCTGCCGGCTCGAATCGATGGACCCGTCACGGCGGCACGGCCCGGAGATCGACGAACCCTGCGGGGAGTACGAGATCGTGCGCGTGCCGTTCAGCCGGATCGGCATCGCGGCCGTGCACCTGGTGCCGCTGTCCTTGCGGCACTATCTGGACGGCAACATCGAGGGAGTACGGGCGATGCACGCGCCTGACCTGGGCTGAGAGGCCATCCCGCACAGCCGGGCACCGCCGCTCCGTGTGCCTGCTCCGCCCAGGCCGGTACACACGGGCACTCCAGCCGCCGGATGACCGCCCGTCCCGCGCTTGGCGCCGTGTTTCACGTGAAACCACTGGAGGGCTCCGTGCGCCGCAGCATCCTCGTCGCCCGTGTCGCCGTGTCGGTCAGCCGGCTGGGCCTCTCTGTGGGCTCCTGGCTTTCGGGCTCAGGCGTTACCCACCGGCGACCCCGCTCCGGCTCAGGCCGCCACCCGTGCCATGAAGGTCATCGGCGACTGGCTCGTGGTGCCGGTGGCCCCGCTCTCTTGATGCCGGCACCCGGCACGCCCTGGGGGCCTGCCAGGCATCGATGACGCAGCGGCACGGGGCGCCGCGGACATCGATCCGGCGACCGCCCCTCGGTGGCCAACACCACCTATCTCTTCGTCACCGCGATCTCGGTGCTGACGCCCTGGGGCCGCCCCGCAGGGGCAGACACCCCGCGGGTCCCGGTCGGCACGGGTGGGCCGGCCCGCGCTGTGGGCGGGAGGTCGTCGCGTACGACGGCCTGATGGGGCGCGGTACGACATGTGGCGCGGCACGACGCCTTCATACGACGAGGTAGAACACGGTGTGCTGGCTCGCGACGGGGTACGTCCCACATCGCACGGCCGGCCGTGCGATGTGGGACGGGGGTACCAGGGTCAGAGGCGGCCGACGGCGGCGGCCGCAGGTTCGGCGACCGGCTCGGCGGTCAGCCGGTCGCGGCTGACCGTCCGGCGCTCCAGCGCACCGGAGAGCAGGGCGAGGAGCAGTGCCGATGCCGCGAGCACGGCACCGACCCAGTTGGGCGCCGTGTAGCCGAAGCCCGCTGCGATGACCATGCCGCCGAGCCAGGCCGCCAGCGCGTTCCCGAGGTTGAAGGCTCCGATGTTGACGGCCGAGGCCAGCGTGGGCGCGCCCGCCGCCTGGTCGAGGACGCGCTTCTGGAGCGGCGGTACGGTCGCGAAGCCCAGGCCTCCGATGAGGACGATGGTGACGGCGGCGGCGATCTTGTCGTGCGCCGTCAGGGTGAACAGGGCCAGGACGACGGCGAGAGCGCCGAGGGACACGTACAGCATCGGCATCAGATGGCGGTCGGCGAACTTTCCGCCGAGCAGGTTGCCGCCGACCATGCCGAGGCCGAAGAGGACCAGCAGCCAGGTGACGGAGGACGCCGCGTAGCCGGCGGTGTCCGTCATCATCGGAGTGATGTAGGTGATCGCCGCGAAGACACCGCCGAAGCCCAGAACGGTCATCGCCATGGCGAGCAGCACCTGCACGTTGCGGAACGCGGCCAGCTCGTGCCGGATCCGCACCCCTTCCGCCCTGGGCTGCTCGGGGACGAGCTTCGCCACACCGAGAAGGCCGAGGACGCCGAGACCGGCGACGATGAAGAACGTGACCCGCCAGCCGACGCTCTGACCGATGAAGGTCCCGAGCGGGACCCCGACGACGTTGGCGACGGTGAGACCGGTGAACATCATGGCGATGGCACCCGCCTTCTTCTCCGGAGCGACCAGATCGGCGGCGACCACCGATCCGATGCCGAAGAAGGCTCCGTGCGCGAGCGAGGCGACGACGCGTCCGAGGAGCATTACTTCGAAGACCGGGGCGACCGCGGAGATCACGTTCCCCACGACGAACAGCCCCATCAGGAGCATCAGCATGTGCTTGCGGGTGACGCGCGTGCCCAGCACGGTCATCAGCGGAGCGCCGAGGACCACCCCGAGGGCGTAACCGGTGACCAGAAAGCCTGCGGTCGGGATCGAGACCTGGAAGTCCGACGCGACATCGGGGAGCAGCCCCATGATCACGAACTCGGTCGTTCCGATACCGAATGCCCCGATGGCGAGGGCGAGGAGCGCGAGCGGCATGGGTGTCACCTTCCAGAAGATTGCGTCTGCGCCTTACGAGCGTCCACAATAATTGCGGACGCCGACTAAATGCAAGCGCGGGCTATTGCGCATGTGCCCTATCCTGGACGCAAGCAGCTCCCGTACGGAGGAGAGAAGACAGATGACAGCCACAGATCCCGCACTGACCGCCCTCTCCCAGAGCTGGTGCGCCCTCTCCCTGCTCCACGGGAAGATCGAGGCCGACATCGAGCGGGCCCTGCAGTCCCGCCACGGCCTCAGCGTGCGTGAGTACTCGCTGCTCGACGTCCTGAGCCGCCAGCACAGCGGTACGGGCGGCCACCTCCAGATGAAGCAGGTGGCGGACGCCGTGGTCCTCAGCCAGAGCGCCACCACCCGCCTGGTGACCCGGCTCGAGGACCGCGGACTGCTCACCCGGTACCTGTGCGACACGGACAGGCGGGGCATCTACACCGATGTCACGGAAGCCGGTCTCGCGCTGCTGGACGAGGCCAGGCCCACCAACGACACGGCCCTGCGCGCCGCCCTCGACGAAGCGGCCAAGAACCCGGAACTGGCCCCGCTCGTCCGCACGGTCGAAGCGCTCAACGTCCCCGCCTGAGGAAGCGCTCGGGGTACCCGCGGGGGCCGGCCGATTGCGTAGTCTGCCGATCATGAGCGATCTCGAGATACGCCCCGCCGCCCTCAACGACATTCCGGCCGTCGTGGCCATGCTCGCCGATGACCCGCTCGGCTCCCGGCGCGAGTCACCGGAGGATCTCTCCCCGTACGAGGCCGCGTTCCGGCGCCTGGCCGACGACCGGAACCAGCACCTCGTCGTCGCCGTGCGCGAGGAGCGCGTCGTGGGAACCCTGCAGCTCACGGTCGTTCCCGGGCTGTCCCGGCGCGGTGCGACACGCTCGATCATCGAAGCTGTCCGCGTCCACGCCGATGAGCGCGGCGGCGGTCTCGGCACCCAGCTGATCCAGTGGGCCGTCGACGAATCCCGCCGCCAGGACTGCCAGTTGGTGCAGTTGACGTCCGATGCCACCCGTACGGACGCCCACCGCTTCTACGAGCGGCTCGGCTTCACCCCGAGCCATGTGGGATTCAAGCTCACGCTCTGAGACCTGGAAGGCCCCCAGGCCCTCCATGCAGCCCTGGGGTGCTCCGGGGCACTCGACAGCGAGGAGAGGAACCCATGCACCGCATCGACGACGAGCAGCGCCGGACAAGGCTCGGCAGACGACACCTTCTTGCCCCGTCCGAGCGGGCCGCCTCCGTCGTGACGGTGGCCGACGCGGTGGTCGCCCTGCACGCCACCGACGCGGCCACGCTCTACCTCTCCGTATGCGCCCGGCTGTCCGAGCCGGGTGTCGCGACGGTGGATCGTTCCCTCTACGAGGACGTCTCACTGGTGCGTCTGCTCTCCATGCGGAACACCCTGTTCACCGTGTCCACGGAAGTCGCCCCCTTCGTGGACGCCTCGAACGCCCGGGCCGTGGCGGCCAGGGAGCGCCGCACCTTCCTCAAACACCTGAGGGAGGACGGCAACGTGCTGGACGAACCCTGGCTCACCGAGACCGAGCGCGCGACACTCTCCGCCCTCGCCGAACGGGGCCGCGCCACGGGGGGCGAGCTCTCCGCTGCCGTTCCTGCCCTGCGTACGAAGATCACCGTCTTCCCGGGTACGAAGCAGGAGACGGTCCAGGGCGTCGCATCCCGGGTCATCCGGCTGCTGGCCGCCGACGGGCGCATCCGGCGGGACAGGCCGCGCGGTTCCTGGATCTCCAGCCAGTTCCGGTGGACGGCCGCCACCCCGTGGCCCGTGACCGAGCCGGCCGGCGCACGGACGGAGATGGCCCTGCGCTGGCTCCGGTCGTACGGTCCGGCGACCGAGGCCGACCTCAAGTGGTGGACGGGCTGGGGCGTCCGGGAGACACGTCAGGCGCTGACCGCCGCCGGTGCCGAGGAGGTACTGCTCGACAGCGGCGCCACCGGCTGGGTCGCCCCGGGGGATCTGGCTCCCGAACCTCCCCTGGAGCCCTGGGCGGCGCTGCTGCCCGGTCTCGACCCGAGCGCGATGGGATGGACGGACCGCGGCTTCCACCTGCCGGTCGGTCATCGTGCGGCGCTCTTCGACCGCGCCGGCAACATCGGTCCGACCGTGTGGTGGAACGGTGCGGTCGTGGGCGGCTGGGCACAACGAGCGGATGGCGAGCTGGTGTGGCGGCTGCTGTCCGACGTGGGCCGGGACGCCACCCGCCACATCGAGGCGGAGGCCTCCCGGCTGTCGGCCTGGGTGGGCGAAGCCCGGATCACTCCACGCTTCCGCACCCCGCTGGAGCGCGAGCTGACCACCTGAACGGTCCGCCGTCAGGGCGTCGTTTCACGTGAAACAACGACGTGACGCCCGTGTCTGCATGCGACTCAGGTGGCGAGTCCCCGCCACCCGCCCTCGTCCACGCCACCGGGAACCGCGGTGCCCGGGTCGTACGGCTCCCGCGTGAAGGCGAACGACCCCAGGTCGAGGTGATCCACGGTGCCGTCGGCCGCGCGGACGACACGGAGCGTCTCCCCCGCGTAGTAGCCGTTGAGCCCGGTCCAGGTACCGTCCGGACGCGCGCGGAAGCGGGCGCCGCGACCTGCCCCGCCCAACGGCTGAAGCTCCAGTCCCCGGTCCGCGACCAGCTTCAGCGTGTGGACATGGGTTCCCCAGTACCAGGGCCCGGTGAGCTCAAGGAGTTCCTGGTCGAACTCGGGCAACGGGCGCCAGGGCTCCGGGATCCTCGGCTCCGCGTCGGCGACGATCCGCACCAGGTCCCCGGCGACAGCACCGGTGAGCGGACCGGAGGTGGCGTTGGAGAGCACCACGGCGGCCACGTCGTCCTCGACGCTGAACCACAGCGCGGCCAGGAAGCCGGGGAGCGACCCCGAGTGGCCGAGCAGGGTCCGGCCATCCCGCCGCACCGCCTGGAGGCCCAGGCCGTAGTTCCCGGCCCAGTCACCCGCCTCGGGCGGCGCCGCAGGCGTGCGCATCTCCTCGACCGACGAGGCACGGAGCACGCGGTCGTCCCCACGCGCGAGGAAGGAGGCGAAACGCAGGAGGTCGGAGGTGGTCGACCAGAGCTGTCCTGCCGGCGCCATCAGACCGAGGTCCTCGGCCGGTTCGGGCAGCATGACATCGGCCCATGGGTGGACGGCCCAGCCGCCGGCATGCGGCGCCCGCGCCGAGGGAGTCGTACGGTCCATCCCCAGCGGTTCGAGGATCTCGTGGCGCAGCACCTCCGCCCAGGCGTCGTCGCGAAGCCTCTCGACGAGGGAGCCGAGGAGCGTGTAGCCAGGGTTGGAGTAGTGATGCCTGTGGCCCGCCGGATGCGTCGACGGCTGCTCACCGAGAACATCGGCCAGCTCCGGCCGCGTGCTGCCCGGCGTCCTCTCCCACCACGGTGCGGGAGTCTCCGCCCCCAGTCCGGCACTGTGTCCCAGCAGCTGAAGGATGGTCACATGCCCGACGCCCGTACCCGGCAGGTGCTTCTCCAGCGGGTCGTCCAGGTCGAGGAGTCCTTCGTCACGGAGGCGGAGCACCAGTACGGCGGTGAACGTCTTGGTGATCGAGCCGATTCTGAACTGCGTGTCGCCGTCGGGAGCGTGTCCGTCCACGCAGCTGCGGGAGCCGCTCCAGGCGATCTGTCCCTCGCGCTGGACCGCGGCGACGAGGGAGGGCGTCCGGCCTTCGGACTGGGCGATGGCAATGCGGTGGAGCAGGGCACGCCGGGTGCCGGGAAGCAGCACTTCGGATGAGGATGAGGTCATGGTCAAGGACTACCCGCGCGGCAGCCGCCCCGCGAACTCTTTTCACGGCGGAGCGGTCCGGGACGTCACCGCCACCCGGCCGATGGTCCCGGGGCCTGCGCAGACGCACCCCGGCACCCGGGCGGACCGCTGCGATCAGCGCTTTCGGCTGTAGGTCCTGACCAGTACCCCGTTGTCGAACGTACGGATGTTCTCCAGGGCGAAGTCGGTGACCGCGAAGTCCGCGCCGAACATCGGCATTCCGGACCCGTACACCTGCGGATAGGTCTTGATGACGAGTTCGTCGACCTCGTCGATCAGCTCACCGGCCAGCCGAGAGCCCCCGCAGAGCCAGATGCCCAGGTCGCTGTCCTCCGCCTTGAGCTCCTTGATCCGGCCGACCAGGTCGTCGGCGATGAGCTCCACGTTCGGATCAGGGGACATACGCAGGGTCCCGGAGGCGACGAACTCCCTCAGGTGGCCGTACGGGCTGGTGAGACCGACGTCCAGAGCCAGCTGGTAGCTGCCCCGCCCCTGGACCACGGTGTCGAAGCGCCGGTTCCTCACATCGCCGAACCCCAGGAGTTCACGGCCCTGCGCGGAGATGGTCTCCGGGTACTCCGACGTGAGGAATCCGAGCATCTCCTCGTCGACGAAGGCCATCATCGACGAGGCGTCGCCGCCCGGATCACCGATGAAGCCGTCGATCGAGCAGGCGACGAAGTAGGTGAGCTTGCGCATATGGTCCCCGTTCGGCAAGTTGGTCGCTTCGGTCAGGGTCGTTCCGCCCCAACCACTTCACATAGAGTGCTTCATGCGTAGTGGTTACGCAAGCCTCTTTTCCTGAGGCGCACAGGACAGGAGAGCACGGTGGCCAGGAACCCGGAGCGCAGAACGGCACTCGTCGACGCAGCGATCGATGTGCTGGCCCACGAGGGGGCCCGCGGGCTCACCTTCCGCGCGGTGGACACCCGCGCGGGCGTCCCCCTCGGCACCTCGTCCAACTACTTCACGAACCGCGACGACCTGTTCATGCAGGCGGGCGCCCGCATCAGTCACCGCATGACACCGGACGCCGCCAGGGTCGAGCAGGCGATGCTCCCGGCACCGTCCCGCGAGCTGGTCACCTCGCTCATGCGATGGCTGGTCCGGCGCATGGCCGACGACCGTGTCGGCTATCTGGCCATGCTGGAACTCCGCCTCGAAGCCACCCGCCGGCCGGCCCTGCGTACTCGGCTGACCGAGACCGTGCGGGCGGACTTCGACCAGAACGGCGCCCTCTACCGCGAGGCGCGACTGCCGGGCGACGCCGATACCTTCCTCGCGCTGCACCTGGCCATGACCGGCCTGCTCCTGGAGCACCTGACCCTGCCCGACATGCTGTCCGACACCGCACTCGACCGCCTGGTGGACATCGTCGTGACGTCGATCGTGCCCCCGCAGCCCTCGTCCTGACCGGCCCGGCTATCGCATCCGGCCGAAACCAGCACCGGCGTGCCTACGCTCCCGGTTCGCGCGCCGAGTGCTGCGGGAGTTCCACACCGCTCCCCGCGAACGGCTCTGTGAGCACGCCGAACTGCCCCGCAGTCAGATTCCCCCGCTTCAGAATCGCCCGGGCCGCAATGCCGATCGCGGCCGGGTCGTCGGAGTGCAGGCCGGTCAGGTGCGCGTCGAGCTCGGCGGCGCGAGGAAGGAGGGCGGTGCGGATCCCGTGGTCGAGTTCGGAGTTCTCCGCGGCGGACGGCACCGCCGCCCGGCTCGCCTCCTTGCCGCCCTCGGCGCGGAGGTCGACCACCTGATCGGGCGCGAGGGTGAGTGCTTCTGGCGACAGGGCGGTGGCCCCGGCGACGAACCGTTCGGTCACGGCATCCAGCATGGGGGGCCTCACCTGGTCCGCGATCTCGCGAGAAGAGGGCCGGCCACGGGCAACAGGCACGCCGCAGCGGACCGCAACACCGTGAGGACCTACTCGTCGACGCTCTCGACCCGATAACCGGCGCTGCGCACCGCTGCCAGGAAGGCGTCGAGGCCGGGGGCGTTCCGCAGCAGGAGCCCGAGCTCGCCCTCGTTCTCCGCACTCCGGAAGCTCGCCGACATGGACGCGTGGGTGACCGGCGCCTCACCCGGCAGGGGCGGTGGCGTCGAACTGCTCACGAGTACCCCGGGCTCACCGACGACTTCGACGGCCAGGCGTGCGCCGGCGAACACGCGGTACCTGGGAATCGAATCCGCCGCACTACTCATGCCGCTGCCTTCTCTCAGGTCTGGGCCATGTCCACGAAGCGGGAGTAGTGACCCTGGAACGCCACGGTGATCGTCGCCGTGGGACCGTTTCGGTGCTTGGCCACGATCAGGTCCGCCTCCCCCGCGCGGGGCGACTCCTTCTCGTACGCGTCCTCGCGGTGCAGCAGGATGACCATGTCGGCATCCTGCTCGATGGAGCCTGATTCACGCAGGTCGGAGACCATCGGCTTCTTGTCCGTACGCTGCTCGGGACCACGGTTCAGCTGCGAGAGCGCGATGACGGGGAGCTCCAGCTCCTTCGCGAGGAGCTTGAGGTTTCGGGACATGTCCGAGACCTCCTGCTGACGGCTCTCGGCCCGCTTCGCGCCACCGGACTGCATCAGCTGCAGATAGTCGATGACCACGAGCTTGAGGTCGTTGCGCTGCTTGAGGCGACGGCATTTCGCCCGGATCTCCATCATGGAGAGGTTCGGCGAATCGTCGATGTAGAGCGGCGCGGCCGAGACGTCCGGCATCCGCCTGGCCAGCCTCGTCCAGTCCTCGTCCGTCATCGTGCCGGAGCGCATGTGATGGAGCGCCACCCGGGCCTCGGCCGAGAGCAGACGCATCGCGATCTCGTTCCGGCCCATTTCCAGCGAGAAGATCACACTCGGCAGATTGCTCTTGATCGAACAGGCGCGGGCGAAGTCCAGGGCGAGCGTGGACTTACCCATAGCGGGACGCGCCGCGATCACGATCATCTGTCCGGGGTGCAGGCCGTTGGTCAGGGCGTCCAGGTCGGTGAATCCGGTCGGGACACCGGTCATCTCGCCGCTGCGGGATCCGATCGCCTCGATCTCGTCGAGAGCGCCCTCCATGATGTCGCCGAGCGGGAGGTAGTCCTCACTGGTGCGCTGCTCGGTGACGGCGTAGATCTCGGCCTGCGCCGAGTTCACGATCTCGTCGACGTCGCCGTCGGCCGCGTACCCCATCTGCGTGATCTTCGTGCCGGCCTCGACGAGACGCCTCAGCACCGCTCGCTCGTGGACGATCTCCGCGTAGTACGAAGCGTTGGCCGCGGTCGGTACGGACTGGACCAGGGTGTGCAGGTACGGGGCTCCGCCGACCTTGGTGATCTCGCCGCGCTTGACCAGCTCCGCCGCCACCGTGATCGGGTCGGCCGGTTCGCCCTTGGCGTACAGGTCGAGGATCGCCGTGTAGACGGTCTCGTGGGCCGGGCGGTAGAAGTCGTGGCCCTTGATGATCTCCACGACGTCGGCGATGGCGTCCTTGGACAGCAGCATGCCACCGAGCACGGACTGCTCGGCGTCGAGATCCTGCGGAGGCACGCGCTCGAACCCGGACGAGCCGCTGTCCCAGCCGCTCTCCCGGCCACGCTCGTGCTGCTCGTCCCGCCCCTTGCCCTCTCCGCGGCGCTGACGGGAAACGGGCAGACGGTCACTGGGACCGACATCGGCCCAGGGATCGTCCAAAGGCTCGGGAATGCTCACCGGGCCACCTCCTCCCGTCCGCTTCGCGGACCTAGCCGTGCCACTCTTTCTTACGGCACGGCACCGACAAACAAGACGCCCGACTCCGGTTCCGGCGCGTCAAGTTCTGCGGTCTTCGAAGCCGGAACGGAGTGCGGGCGCCGCACCACGGTAGGCCGCTCCGCACCGTCAGCCAATCTGGTTATCCACAGGGCATGTGGACGACGGACCAGATGCTGTGGAGAACCCCGCCGATCCTGTGCACGGACCGGGGGACAGCACTGTGGACAAACTCATATCGCCCCTCCCGTGAGGGCTCTGACCTGCCCTTACTCCGTCCACCGGCTGTGGGAGAGAAAAACTTTCGCCCTCAGCTCAAGATCACCGGAATCACCCTTGGGCCGAGCCGGGAACTCAGCATTAAGTAAGGACTCCAACCGCATTGCATCTCTTACCTGTGGAAGATTAGATTGGCACCCATGACCCAGGCCTCCGCGACCCAGCCGCCGTCCCGCCGCCGGCACGACCGCGAGATCATCGCCCTCGCCGTTCCGGCCTTCGGCGCACTCGTCGCCGAGCCGCTCTTCGTCATGGTCGACAGCGCCGTCGTCGGCCATCTCGGCACACCGCAGCTGGCCGGCCTGGGGGTCGCCGCGGCCTTGCTCACCACCGCCGTGAGCATCTTCGTCTTCCTCGCTTACGCGACAACCGCAGCGGTCGCCCGCCGGGTCGGCGCGGGTGATCTCCCCTCGGCGATCCGTCAGGGTATGGACGGCATCTGGCTGGCCCTGCTGCTCGGCGCCGCAGTGGTCGCCTTCGCCCTCCCTTCGGCCCCCTGGCTGATCGAGGCTTTCGGCACATCGGACACCGCCGCCCCGTACGCCGTCACCTATCTGAGGATCTCCAGCCTCGGCATCCCCGCCATGCTCGTCGTGCTCGCCGCGACCGGGGTGCTGCGTGGACTGCAGGACACCCGCACGCCCCTCTACGTCGCCATCGGTGGATTCACCGCCAACGGCGCTCTCAACGTGGGGCTCGTCTACGGAGCCGGGCTCGGCATCGCCGGATCCGCCTGGGGAACGGTGATCGCCCAGGCCGGCATGGCGCTCGCCTATCTGATCGTCGTCGTGCGCGGCGCCCGCAGACACGGAGCGTCGCTGCGTCCCGACGCGGCGGGTATCAGAGCCAGTGCCCAGGCAGGCGTCCCCCTGCTGGTCCGTACGCTCTCGCTGCGGTCGGTCCTGCTGATCGCCACCGCGGTCGCGGCCCGGCTCGGCGACACGGACATCGCCGCCCACCAGATCCTCCTGTCCCTCTGGAGCCTCACGGCCTTCGCCCTCGACGCCATCGCCATCGCGGGGCAGGCCATCATCGGCCGCTATCTGGGGGCGAACGACGTCAAGGGCGCCCGGGAGGCCTGCCGTCGGATGGTCCAGTGGGGTATCGCCTCCGGTGTGGTCCTCGGACTGCTGATCGTGCTGGCACGACCCCTGTTCGTCCCACTGTTCACCGGCGACCCGTCCGTGCACGACACCCTGCTGCCGGCCCTTCTCGTCGTGGCACTGTCCCAGCCGATCGCCGGTGTGGTCTTCGTGCTGGACGGCGTACTCATGGGTGCGGGCGACGGAAGGTACCTCGCCTGGGCGATGCTCGTGACCCTGGCCGTCTTCGCCCCGGTCGCCCTCCTCGTCCCCGTCCTCGGGGGAGGCCTCACCGCTCTGTGGTGGGCGATGACCCTCATGATGGCGGTCCGGCTGGTGACGCTCTGGCTGCGCACCCGCTCGGGTCGCTGGATCGTCACCGGAGCCACGCGCTGAACGGACCATGGGCAGCTCTCTGTTTCACGTGAAACAGAGAGGCTGTGAAGCCGCACCGTCATGTAACGACGAAGGGCCGCACCATGACGGTGCGGCCCTTCACCTGGCTCTGGTGAGCTGTGCCCTTAGGCAGCAACGACCTCGATACCGAGCTTCGCGGCAACCTCGGGGTGGAGGCGCACGGAAACCTGGTGTCCGCCGAGCGTCTTGATCGGCGAACCGAGCTCGACACGGCGCTTGTCGACGTCCGGACCACCGGAGGCCTTGATCGCCGAGGCGATGTCGGCCGGGGTGACGGAGCCGAAGAGACGGCCGGCGTCGCCGGAGCGAACAGCCAGACGAACCTTCACGGCCTCGAGCTTGGCCTTGATCTCGTTGGCCTGCTCGATCGTCGCGATCTCGTGGATCTTGCGGGCGCGGCGGATCTGCGCCACGTCCTTCTCGCCACCCTTGGTCCAGCGGATGGCAAAGCCACGCGGAACCAGGTAGTTACGGGCGTACCCGTCCTTGACGTCCACGACGTCACCGGCAGCACCGAGGCCAGTGACCTCGTGGGTGAGGATGATCTTCATGATTCGGTCACCCTTCCCTTATCGCGCGGTGGACGTGTAGGGCAGCAGCGCCATCTCACGGCTGTTCTTGACTGCCGTGGCGACGTCACGCTGGTGCTGCGTGCAGTTGCCGGTGACGCGGCGGGCACGGATCTTGCCACGGTCGGAAATGAACTTCCGCAGCATGTTCGTGTCCTTGTAGTCCACGTACTGGGTCTTGTCCTTGCAGAATGCGCAGACCTTCTTCTTAGGCTTGCGCACAGGCGGCTTCGCCATGGTGTTTCTCCTGTGTGATCAAGAAGTGGGGGTACGAGTTCCCCTAGAAGGGGGGCTCGTCCGAGTAGCCGCCGCCGGAACCGCCCGAGCCACCGGAGCCGCCGGAGCTTCCGCCCCAGCTACCCCCGCCGCTCTGCTGGCCCGCGCCCTGCTGACCGCCCGCAGGCGCGCCGGTGGCCCACGGGTCGTCGGCGGGTGCACCGCCGCCGCCCTGCTGACCGCCGCTACCGGGACCGCCGCCCCAGTTGCCGCCGCCCTGCTGGCCGCCGCCGTATCCACCCTGACCGCCGCCGCCCTGGCCACCGCGACCCGTGGTCTTGGTGACCTTGGCCGTGGCGCTCTTGAGACTGGGGCCGACTTCCTCGACGTCCAGCTCGTAGACCGTGCGCTTGACGCCCTCACGGTCCTCGTAGGACCGCTGCTTCAGCCGGCCCTGCACGACGACGCGCATGCCTCGCTGGAGCGACTCCGCGACGTTCTCCGCCGCCTGACGCCAGACCGAGCAGGTGAGGAACAGGCCTTCGCCGTCCTTCCACTCATTGGTCTGCCGGTCGAAGATGCGGGGAGTGGACGCGACACGGAACTTCGCGACCGCCGCACCGGACGGGGTGAAGCGCAGCTCGGGGTCGTCGACGAGATTGCCGACGACCGTGATGACGGTCTCGCCTGCCATGGGTGAACCTCTCGGCGGGGATTGCTTCTGGCTGCTTGCTACTCGAACCCGATGACCGCTGAGCTAGACGCTCAGTGGATCTCGGGGCGGAGGACCTTGGTCCGGAGGACCGACTCGTTCAGGTTCATCTGTCGGTCGAGCTCCTTGACGACCGCAGGCTCGGCCTGCAGGTCGATGACCGAGTAGATGCCCTCAGGCTTCTTCTTGATCTCGTAAGAGAGACGACGACGGCCCCAGGTGTCGACCTTCTCAACCTTTCCGTTGCCCTCACGGACGACGGAGAGGAAGTTCTCGATCAACGGGGAGACTGCTCGCTCCTCGAGATCGGGGTCGAGGATGACCATCACCTCGTAGTGACGCATGTGGAACCCACCTCCTTTGGACTCAGCGGCCACGGTCGTTCCGTGGCAGGAGGGTCGTGATGCGTAGGCATCAGTGTCTCCGAGTAAAACAGCCGCCACTGACAACGCCCGTCTTCGTTGGTCGAGGGGAGCTGCAGTGCTGGCTCAGGGCAGACACCGGTGCAGACCGTACAGACTACCCGCAGAGAGGCTTCCGGTTGAAATCCGGTGCCGGGGAGACGCAATCTGTACACAGCGGTTGTGAGCGGCGTTACAGTGCGCCGCCTTCCGGCCAGGAGGTTCTCCATGGCACAGACATTGCGTTCCCGCCCCCGTCCTCCCGTCTCCCTCTTCGCCACGGACGGCAGGCCCCATCCGCTCCAGGACGCGCTGGTGATGGTGACCCTCGCTCTCGGGGCCATCGCCTTCGTGACGGCGATGTTCCACCATCTGCACCTGATCAGCTCCTGGGCCGGGCTGATCGGGATCCTGACGGGCGCCTACGGACAGTACGTGTCGGTCACGACCCGTGAGCGCTTCCCCCTCGTCCTGGGACTCGGCGCGTCCGCAATCGGGTTCTTCCTCGGCATGGCCCACGGCGGCCTCTTCGGCGGCGTGATCAGCTGAGGGCCCCCACGGAAACCGGTCCGGGTCGCCCAGGGCCCAGACGGGGCGCTCCTCGGTCACAGTAGGCTTCGGCGCGAGAGCCGGAGCCCCTGACCGATGGGGACACACCTGCCGAGGAGCGCCCCGCATGAGCCTGACCCTGAGGACCATCAGCCGAGAGCAGCATCTGGCGTACATCCAGAACCTGCCCTCGGCCAGTCACTGCCAGGTCCCGGCGTGGGCTGATGTGAAGACCGAATGGCGCTCGGAGAACCTGGGATGGTTCGACAAGAACGGCGAGATGGTCGGTGCCGGTCTGGTTCTGTACCGCCAACTGCCCAAGATCAAGCGCTACCTGGCCTACCTTCCCGAGGGCCCGGTCATCAACTGGTATGCCCCGAATCTCGACGACTGGCTCCAGCCGATGCTCGCGCACCTGAAGCAGCAGGGCGCCTTCTCGGTGAAGATGGGCCCGCCCGTGGTCATCCGTCGCTGGGACTCGGCAGCCATCAAGTCGGGCATCCAGGACCCCGACGTGAAGCGGCTGCGCGACGTCGAGGCCACCTACATCGAGCCGCGCGCCTTCGAGGTATCGGACCGGCTGCGGAAGATGGGCTGGCAGCAGGGCGAGGACGGCGGCGCCGGATTCGGTGACGTACAGCCCCGCTACGTCTTCCAGGTCCCGCTGGCCAACCGCTCGCTGGAGGACGTGCTCAAGGGCTTCAACCAGCTCTGGCGGCGCAACATCAAGAAGGCCGACAAGGCCGGCGTCGAGGTGGTCCAGGGCGGCTACGAGGACCTGGCCGAATGGCAGCGGCTGTACGAGATCACCGCGGTGCGCGACCACTTCCGGCCGCGTCCGCTCTCGTACTTCCAGCGCATGTGGACGGTCCTGAACTCCGAGGACCCCAACCGCATGCGGCTGTACTTCGCCCGGCACAACGGCGTGAACCTCTCCGCGGCCACGATGCTCGTCGTCGGCGGACACGTCTGGTACTCGTACGGCGCGTCCGACAACATCGGCCGCGAGGTCCGGCCCTCGAACGCGATGCAGTGGCGCATGCTGCGTGACTCCTACGCGATGGGCGCGACGGTCTACGACCTGCGCGGCATCAGCGACTCGCTGGACGAGACCGATCACCTCTTCGGCCTGATCCAGTTCAAGGTCGGCACCGGCGGCGAGGCCGTCGAGTACGTCGGCGAGTGGGACTTCCCCCTCAACAAGCTGCTGCACAAGGCGCTCGATATGTACATGTCGCGCCGCTGAACACCGGCCGGTCCACGTCGACCGGCTCCTCACCCCTCCGATTCCGATTCCACCGCAGCCACCAGAAAGGTTCCGGGCCGGCCATGGCGCTCTCCCTCTACGTCGACACCGCGCGCTGGCGGGCGCACCAGAAGTCCGTGATCGACCAGTTCCCAGGTCTCGTGCCCGTCTGCAAGGGCAACGGGTACGGCTTCGGCCACGAACGGCTCGCCGACGAGGCGATCCGTTTCGGTTCCGACACGCTGGCCGTCGGAACCACGTACGAGGCCGCCCGTATCAAGGACTGGTTCAGCGGCGACCTGCTCGTCCTCACGCCCTTCCGCCGGGGTGAGGAGCCGGTGCCGCTGCCCGACCGCGTCATCCGTTCCGTCTCCTCCGTGGACGGTGTGCACGCTCTGGTGGGCGCGCGCGTCGTCATCGAGTGCATGAGCTCGATGAAGCGCCACGGGGTGAAGGAGGAGGAGCTGGGGCAGCTGCACGCGGCCATCGAGGACGTGCGCCTCGAAGGCTTCGCCCTGCACCTGCCGCTGGACCGCGCCGACGGATCGGACGCGGTCGAGGAGGTCATCGCGTGGATGGACCGCCTGCGCGCGGCCCGGCTGCCCCTGCACACCATGTTCGTCAGCCATCTCCGGGCGGAGGAGCTGGCACGGCTGCAACAGCAGTTCCCGCAGACCCGCTTCCGCGCGCGCATCGGCACGCGGCTCTGGCTCGGTGACCACGAGGCGACGGAGTACCGCGGCGCCGTGCTGGACGTGACGCGTGTCGTCAAGGGGGACCGGTTCGGCTACCGCCAGCAGAAGGCCGCCTCGGACGGCTGGCTGGTGGTCGTCGCCGGCGGCACGTCCCACGGTGTCGGCCTGGAGGCCCCGAAGGCCCTGCACGGTGTGATGCCGCGTGCCAAGGGCGTGGCACGCGCCGGGCTGGCCACGGTCAACCGCAATCTCTCGCCGTTCGTCTGGTCGGGCAAGCAGCGCTGGTTCGCCGAGCCGCCGCACATGCAGGTATCGATCCTGTTCGTGCCGTCGGACGCGCAGGAGCCGAGGGTCGGTGACGAACTGGTGGCCCATCTGCGCCACACGACCACCCAGTTCGACCGCCTCGTGGACCGGTAGGCACACCCGCGCCTATCGGTCGGAGCGCGCTCCGTCCGCCGTACCCCACTCCACCCGCGGTCCCTGGACCGCGGGTGCCGTGTCTGCGGCGTGAGGCGCGGGGTGCCCGATCACGACGGTGTCCGGCGCCCCGTCCAGCACGCCGCCCGACGGGTCGTCCGAGCCATCGCGGCGTACGGGGTCACGGTCCGGCCGCAGGATGTCCCTGACGACGACGGCGCACAGGTACAGCGTTCCGAGCAGATGCAGGGCGATCGCGACCTGGTAGCCCTCCTGGGGCAGCCCCTGGTGCTTGTCGCCGCTCGTCGTGTACGCGAGGTACAGCCAGATCCCCAGGAAGTACATGACCTCGCAGGCCTGCCAGACGAGGAAGTCCCGCCAGCGGGGCCTGGCGAGTGCGGCCAGCGGGATGAGCCAGAGCACGTACTGCGGTGAGTAGACCTTGTTCGTCAGGATGAAGGCGGCCACCACCAGGAACGCGAGCTGTGCGAAGCGCGGCCGGTGCCGGGCGGTCAGCGCCAGTCCGGCGATGCCCGCGCACAGCACGATCATCAGCAGCACGGACGCGGTGTTGACGGTGCTCACGTCGATCGGCTTGCCGGTGCGCTGGGTGATGATCAGCCAGAACGAGCCGTAGTCGATCTGCCGCTCCTGGCTGAAGGTGTAGAACTTCTTCCACCCTTCCGGGGCGTACAGCATGACCGGGAGGTTCACCAGCAGCCAGGCGGCCGCCGCGCCGAACAGCGCCGTCCCGAACTCCCGCCATCTGCCGGCCCGCAGGCACAGCACGAGCAGCGGACCGAGCAGCAGTACGGGATAGAGCTTGGCGGCCGTGGCCAGGCCGATGAGGATGCCGAAGGCGAGAGCCCGTCCGCGGGACCACATGAGCATCGCGGCGGCCGTGAGGGCCAGGGCGAGCAGGTCCCAGTTGATCGTCGCGGTGAGCGCGAGCGCAGGGGCGAGGGCGACCAGCAGGCCGTCCCACGGGCGGCGCCGGTGGGTACGGGCGACGCACACCGCGGTGATCACGGCACAGATCATCAGCATGCCCGCGTTGACCATCCAGTACATCTGTTCGCGCTGCTGCATGGGGTCGGTGTCGGGCGTCAGCGTCAGCCAGGACGCGACCTGCATGAACAGGCCGGTCAGGACGGGGTACTCGAGGTAGGCCATGTCGCCGCCGAGCCGGTCGAAGTACGGCACGAGCCCGTCGGCGAAGCCGCGGCCGAGGTAGAGGTGCGGGATGTCGGAGTAGCACGCGTGGGTGTACTGCGAGCTCGTGCCCCGGAACCACGCCCAGTCGTAGCAGGGGACCTTCTGCACCATGCCGAGTGCGAACATCCCGATCGCCACGAGCGCGATGACGCGCACCGGTGTGAGCGGTCCCGATCCGAGCCGTGCCCAGCGGCCGGCCGGTCCGCCGATCAGCTCGCTGCCGGCCGCGGCGATCTCGTCCTCTTGCGTAGGCCGTACGACGGGCCGCTCCTGGTGCACGCTCGTGTCCTCTGCGCTTGGCATGCCGCACATCCTGCCGTACGGCGCTTTGTGCGGGACGTGGGCCGCGTGGGAACACGGAAAGGGCCGCCGGCACCTTGCGGGTGCGGCGGCCCTCTCATGCGTGTCCGGCGGGCTCCTGGCGGGCTTCCGGAGGGTGGTGCTACCCGCTGCCTCCGAAGAGCCCTCCGTTGCTGTTCCCGTTTCCGTTTCCGTTCGTATTGCCGGTCGAACCGTCCGTCGTCCCGTCGGTGGTTCCGGTGTCCGTCCCGCCGTCGGTGGTGGTTCCGGTATCGGTCCCGCCGTCGGTGGTTCCCGCGTCGGTCCCTCCACTGTCGGTTCCGGTGTTGGTGCCGCCGTTGTCCTGGCACTCCCAGCCGAACGCTCCGCACGTGTCGCTCGGCGAGGGGGACGCGGACGACGGGCTGGGCGACGACGGGGTCGTGGGCGCCTCTGTGGACTTGGACGGCGAGGGTGACGGGCTCGGGGAGGGTGTGGGACTGGGCGTACCGACGATTTCGCCGATCGGCTCCGGCGTCGGGAACGTCATGACCTTCTCGCCCTCCATGGCGTCGGTCATGTAGTCGTGCCAGATCTGCGCCGGGAACGAGGCACCGTGGATCTGCTTCTCACCGCCGGTGCCGTACATCTCCAGGAACTTGCGGTTCTTCTTCTTCTCGTCGTCGTCCAGCCGGAACATGCTGACCGCGGTCGACAGCTGCGGGGTGTACCCGACGAACCAGGCGGACTTGTTGCCGTCCGTCGTGCCCGTCTTGCCCGCCGCGTCGCGTCCGTCGAGCCTGGCGGGCTTGCCGGTACCGTTCTCGACGACGTTCTTCAGCACGTCCGTCACGTTGTCCGCGATGGCGCTGGGCATGGCCGTCTTGGGGGTCTTCTTGTGCTGGTAGACGACGATGCCCTTCTTCTTGACCTCGGTGACCGAGAAGGGGTCGTGCTGCTTGCCGCTGGTCGCGAAGGTGGCGTACGAGCCCGCCATCCGGATGGCGCTGGGCGAGGACGTACCGATGGAGTACGACGGAACCTTCGCGTCCGCCATGTAGATGTCGTCCCGCAGTCCGGAGGCGATCGCGACCTCCTTCACCTTGTCCGTGCCGACGTCCATGCCGAGCTGGACGAAGGGGGAGTTGGCCGACTCCCGCATGGCCTCGCGCAGGTCGATGTCGCCGTAGGACTTGTCCCCGTCGTTGGTCTGGAACCACGGGTTGTTGTCCTCGTCGGTCCAGACCTGACCGTTGTACTCCTCGATCTTCAGCTTGTTGTCGCCGTCGAACACGCTCTTGGGCGAGATCGGGGTGCGCTCCGACTCACTCTGGTCCGGTCCGAGCTTCGGGTCGCGGACCCCGTACTGCATACCTGCCGCCAGCACGAAGGGCTTGAACGTCGAGCCGACCTGGGCACCCGTCGCGTCCGCGTTGTTGGTGTAGTGCTTCGTCGCGTCCTGACCGCCGTAGGTGGCGACGATGGCGCCCGTCTCGGTGTCCACGGAGGCGCCGCCGAACTCGACGTGCGAGTCGAGGTCGGGCCGCTTCTCCTCGTCGATCGTGCTCTTGTACACCTTGGTGATCGCGGCCTCGAGCTGCTGGACCTTCTCCTTCTCGAACGTCGTGTGGATCTCGTACCCGCCCTGGGCGAGCTGCCGCTCGGTGGTGCCGTCCTTGGTGTGCGCGAGGAAGTAGTCCGTGGCGAGGTCCACCAGGTAACCGGTCTGGCCGCCCAGCTTGGCGTCCTTCCTCGGCGGATTCGGCATGGGGAATTCCTGGTACTTGGCCCGCTCGGCGGCACTCAGCCGGTCGTCCTTGACCATCTCGTCGAGGATCGTCTTCCAGCGGAACGTGGCCCGCGCCGTGTTCTTCTCCGGGGTCGCCCCGACCGGGTCGATCTCCTCGGCACCGGCGGGGTCGTAGTAACTCGCGCCCTTGAGCAGGCTCGTCAGGAAGGCGCACTGGCTGGCGTTGAGCTCCGAGGCGTCGATCCCGTAGTACGTACGTGCGGCTGCCTGGAGGCCCGACGCGCCACGACCGTAGTACGAGACGTTGAGGTAGCCCTCCATGACCTTCTCCTTGCTCACGGTCTTACCGACCTTGAGCGTGATGAAGAGCTCCTTGAACTTACGGCTGATGGTCTGATCCTGGGTCAGCATCGAGTTCTTCACGTACTGCTGGGTGATCGTCGACCCGCCCTGGGTGTCACCTCCCTTCGCCATGTTGTAGAAGGCGCGGGCGATGCCCATGGGGTCGATGCCCCTGTCGGTCTCGAACGTCTTGTTCTCGGCCGAGATGACGGCGTTCCGCATCTCCTCGGGGATCTGCGCGTAGTTGATCCACTGCCGGTTGACGGAACCGCCGTGGGCGACCATCTGCGAGCCGTCCGCCCAGTAGTAGACGTTGTTCTGCGCCTCGGCGTCGGCCTTCACCTCGGGCGTCGCGACGAGCGCGTACGAGAGGCCGGCCACGCCCATCAGGAGACCGAGGAAGCCCAGGCACAGACCGGACACCAGCTTCCACGAGGGCACCCAGCGCCGTGCGCCGTTCTTGCCGGCCCGCGGGTAGTCGATGAGGCGCTTCCGGCCGGAACGGCTGTCCGCCGCCCGCCCCCGGCCGTGGCCTTCGCCGTCACCGCCGCGCCGTCTGCCGCCGCCCCGCTGGGCGGCACGACGGGCTTCGGCCCGGCTGCTGTACGGCTCTTCCTCGCCGTAGGCGTCGGAAGGTGACGCCGACGTTGCTCTACGTGATGATTCTCGGCGGCCTGCGGGCTGCTGGGCGGCTCGTCTGGCCGCTGCTCGCCCGCCACCTTGCGGTTGCGGCGTCTTGCGACGGTGCTCGCTCATCGAACGACTACTCCTCGGGCAGGCGAGAACGCCTGGAAGCGGCAGTTGAGATCCGGTCCCCCCGAATTACGGACAAGCCCTGCGGAAGGCTCATCCGCAGTACATCCGGCAGTCCGCGATTACTGACGCGCGACGGCGTCTCACGGTTCCCGGTGGTCTGCATGCCGCACAGACTACGCACGGTCAAAAACCTCTCCGGACCGAACTTCACCCCAAATAACGCAAGTCGCTCCCTATGAATCGAGGATGTGACGCCGCTCACGAATCCCCCTCTTGTCGAACATCACGGAGAGATCTATCGTGCTGATGTATCGAGTCGATACATCAGCACGGCATAAGGTGGAGTCACGGGCTCCGCGGGAGCACCCGGCGAAGGAGGGGCGAAGGTGAGCAGACGCTCCGGCATCCTCGAATTCGCCGTACTCGGCCTGCTCCGCGAGTCCCCGATGCACGGCTACGAGCTGCGCAAACGTCTCAACACATCGTTGGGGATCTTCCGCGCGTTCAGCTACGGCACCCTCTACCCCTGCCTCAAGACGCTGGTCGCCAACGGCTGGTTGATCGAGGAGCCGGGAAGTGTTCCGGCCCTGCCGCCCGCCACCTCCTCTCTCGCAGGGCGCCGGGCCAAGATCGTCTACCGGTTGACGGCGGAAGGTAAGGAGCACTTCGAGGAGTTGCTCTCGCACACCGGCCCCGATGCCTGGGAGGACGAGCACTTCGCCGCTCGGTTCGCCTTCTTCGGGCAGACGGAGCGAGAGGTGCGGATGCGCGTGCTCGAAGGCCGGCGCAGCAGGCTGGAGGAGCGCCTCGAGAAGATGCGCGCCTCGCTGGCCCGCACCCGCGAACGACTCGACGACTACACGCTTGAGCTGCAGCGCCACGGCATGGAGTCCGTGGAGCGCGAAGTGCGCTGGCTGAACGAGCTCATCGAGAGCGAGCGGTCGGGACGGGATCAGCGACGATCCTCGCCCGAGGGCTCCGCTCAGCAGGACACATCAGGAGAGACGGGCGGCCTGCCCCGGCACCGGGATCACTCCCGGCCGGATCCGTCCGACGACACCAAGTGAGATCCCCGCAGAGCCGCGAGGCTTCACCGGGGCACACTGAGAAGACACAGGGAGCAATCGGCATGGGTTCGGTTCGCGTAGCCATCGTCGGCGTGGGCAACTGCGCCGCCTCGCTGGTGCAGGGCGTCGAGTACTACAAGGACGCCGATCCGGCCGGCAGGGTGCCCGGTCTGATGCACGTTCAGTTCGGCGAGTACCACGTGAGCGACGTCGAGTTCGTCGCCGCCTTCGACGTCGACGCGAAGAAGGTCGGCCTCGACCTCGCGGACGCCATCGGAGCCAGCGAGAACAACACCATCAAGATCGCCGATGTGCCGAACACCGGTGTGACCGTTCAGCGCGGCCACACCCACGACGGCCTGGGCAAGTACTACCGCGAGACGATCGAGGAGTCCTCCGAGGCCCCGGTCGACATCGTCCGGATCCTCAAGGACAAGCAGGTCGACGTCCTCGTCTGCTACCTGCCCGTCGGTTCCGAGGTGGCTGCGAAGTTCTACGCGCAGTGCGCCATCGACGCCAAGGTCGCGTTCGTCAACGCCCTCCCGGTGTTCATCGCCGGCACGAAGGAGTGGGCGGACAAGTTCACCGAGGCCGGTGTCCCGATCGTCGGTGACGACATCAAGTCCCAGGTCGGAGCCACCATCACGCACCGCGTGATGGCGAAGCTCTTCGAGGACCGGGGTGTCGTCCTGGACCGCACGATGCAGCTGAACGTCGGCGGCAACATGGACTTCAAGAACATGCTCGAGCGCGAGCGCCTGGAGTCCAAGAAGATCTCGAAGACGCAGGCCGTCACCTCGCAGATCCGTGACCGCGACCTCGGTGCGGACAACGTCCACATCGGCCCCTCGGACTACGTGGCCTGGCTGGACGACCGCAAGTGGGCGTACGTGCGCCTCGAGGGCCGTGCCTTCGGTGACGTCCCGCTGAACCTGGAGTACAAGCTCGAGGTCTGGGACTCCCCGAACTCCGCCGGTGTCATCATCGACGCCGTGCGCGCTGCGAAGATCGCCTTGGACCGCGGCATCGGCGGCCCGATCCTCTCGGCGTCCTCGTACTTCATGAAGTCCCCGCCGGTCCAGTACTTCGACGACGAGGCCCGCGAGAACGTCGAGAAGTTCATCAGCGGCGACATCGAGCGCTGATCCGGCGCACGGTTTCGGTCTCACCGGGGTGAGGAGCGGCAACGCTCCGTCCCTTCCACAGGTCGGGGGGGGGCGGGGGCCGGCGCCCGGGGGCCCCCCCCCCGGGGGGGGCGGCACGCAAGCCGGA